>JAUYDG010000130.1 GCA_030691925.1 Nanobdellota archaeon | reverse complement strand
AGATGTTTCATTCGGCGTCTATAATCATAGCATACCAAGGAATAAAACAAGGTATAAATCCTTCATCGAATGTCTTATCCTTTTCCAGTACCTATGCATCTATCGCGTTGGATTTTATAAAAACATAGTCCTGTTTTATTTTATCTAAATTTGATGATACCCCAAGGGTATTCGCAATTTTTTCAGCCTTTTCTATCTCATTCAAAACAAGTTTTGCATCATCCTTCTTTATTTTCAAATGATTTGTCCCTTTAACAAACTCAATCATTGGTAAGAAATAAATTCTTTTTATATCTAATGAATGAGCTAACCGTATTATATTCTCTATATCTTCTAAGTTTTTTTTACACAGGACGGTATTTATTTCGATGGTAGGAAAATTAGCATGGAACTCTTCTTTAAGTTTATTAAAATGGTTTATAACATTAATTACCCTGTCAAATGACCCTTTATAACCCCTTAAAGAGTCGTGTATGCTGCTGTTAGAGCCGTCTAAACTGAACCTTATGAGGTCCCATTTCATCCCAATTATTTTTTTGATATCTTCAGTGTCAATCAACATACCATTTGTGACTATAGATCCAGAGATGCCATTTTTTTTTATCTCAGCCATAAACTCAATAACGACATCCTTCCTGGTAAAAGGTTCTCCCCCTAGAATCCCTATTATTTTAACACCAAGTCTTCCAGATTCTTCAGCTATGCTCATGATCGTTTTTTTATCTAATTCTTTGACCGGCTTTTTTTTTGGATAATTACAGAAAACACAGTTTAGATTGCATTTATTTGTAAGAAAAAGGTCTACCTTAAAGGGGTATGCCTTGCCGCCCTTCAACCATTTATATACCCTGCTAGTTTTTTCTTCCATTCTTTTCTAGATGTGTTATAAGCTCTTCCCGGATTTTTTTGTTTAAAGGAACATGCGTAGATACGCAGTTGGAGCAGCCATCGGGTAGCCTGTTTTCCATTACAGCCTTTCTAAAATCAGAGAAATGTTTACCATACCACACTTCTTTAAAGGTTTTATTTTTTATATTCTCACCAGCCAGCATATTTGTAGAGCACGGACCTACCTCTCCATTAGCTTCGATTTTAGGCCAAAGCCAAGGCTCAAAACAGGGCGTATCGATGAATGGAAATTTTTTAATCAAATCCGCGTCTTTACCTTTTTCTTTGATAGATTTTATTTCTTCTTTAAGATTCCCTGTCTCCTCTACAACTTTTAGGTTTATTAGACTTTCCAAATTTGTTATTATACCTAAAGATCTTGCTAGGTTTAACGCATCAGGTACTATATCCTTCATAAAATGTATCCTTTGCTCTTTTGTAAGCTTGATTTTATGGACATAAGGGTTGCTTACGAATACAGGTTCAAAAGTAATGACTTTTACACCTATGTCATGCGCTAACCGGATTATTTTATCAATATGCTCAAAGTTGGATTTGCAAAAAACAGTACTAAATTCCAGTAACGGTTTCTCAGCTTTGTAAACTTCTTTGTAATAACGAAACAATTTAATAGACCTTACAGTCTTCTCAAAAGACCCCTTTACGCCCCTTAAAGAATCGTGTATCTTAGCATCAGGGCCGTCTATGCTAAAAATAATATTATCCCAATTTAGTTCGATAACCTTTTTCACCCACTCTTCTTTCCATACAGTACCATTGGTTACTAGACGACCGCAAACACCATGCCGTTTTATAGTTTCCATCATTTCTAGTACTGTATCCGGAACTAACATAGGTTCTCCTCCGCCACTGATTTGGAGAACTTCAACACCCATCTTGCAAAGCTCTTCTGTTAGGTCTAACCATTTTTGTTTGGGCATGAAATCAGAATAGTCATAGGGTGCAAGTTGTTGGTAACAAAATACGCATTTAAGATTGCAACTATTAGTGGGGTATAAGAGAACTCTTTGAGGGGCAGCAGTACCCCTTTTTGCCCATTCTATTAACCGGTCCACTACGCTCATTTTTAAAAAATAAGGCTAAATGCCTGATTTAAATAACTTTCGTAAAAAACGACCTTTCTTACTTATACTGCATTAAAGAAAAGTTTATAAAGAAATTGTTATTAAGATATAAAAATAGCAAGAGGTGGTAACGTGGTCAAAAAGACTAAACAAATTTGTGGTAACTGTAAATATTTTGGTGAGGGTGGCAAGTGCGCATTAGCTGAGAAGAAAAATATGCAATTGCTTAGAAGACCAACAGAATCATGTCAGTATTTTTCCCCGAAGCAATCTAAAGAATAATGCATGATTTATAAAAATTGTAAACCTTATATTATAGAATAGTGATTGAATTTTTGGCTTTATATAATGTATTGTAAAAAGAAAGATGTTAATCTGTTAACTTTTTTGTTGACTCAGCAGTTTTCCATACATAATGGTTGTCTTTTTTGAGATGCGCGTCATAGAAGCCAAGCCATCTCGCGTAGCTTTCAAGCAGTATTGCTCCTAGGATTAGATGAGCTTTATTAAATTCGAAATTTTTGATCAATGCGGTTATTACGTTTTTCAGCTTATAAGTAGCAGGTGCATACCCTTTTCTGTTCAGGTCTATGTGCCCTGCGTGTATTCTTCTTCTTTGTATGATAAGCTCTTTTATCGAGGTTGGCTGTTTGTTGTAGACAATTGCTTCGGGGCAGTATTTTAGCCTGTACCCTCTTTCTTTTATCAGCATAGCGATGTATTCTTCATCTACTGCGGTCATCGGCAGTTTTTTTATTACGTTCCTGAAGGCTATCATTTCCCCGAATTTTGGATTTTTCAAAGATACTTCATGGTGCAATTGGTATATGAACAGGCCGAAGAAGTTTGCAAAGCCTTCTTTTCTATTCAAGGGCATTATGCGGCTGCTTGCTATCCCTATTTCTGAATCTTGAAATTCATTGATCAGTGCTTGTATCGCACCTTCCTTGGGCATTGTATCAGCGCTTTCTAGGACTACTACCTCTGATTTTGCCTTTTTAAGGAATTGGTTTATAGCACGTACTTTTCCGCCACGTTTTTTTAAGCTTACAAGCTTTACCTTTTTGGTTTTTAGGAAAGGCTTTACTTCTTCTGCTGTTCTGTCACCGCTTCCGTCATTAACTACTATTATCTCCTTAATCAGACTCAGTTTTTGGTTTAACAACTTTCTTAGCAGGTTTCCTATGTTCTCTTCTTCGTTATAGGCCATTATGCCTATGGATGCTTCCATGGTTTTTGCATCAGTAATTAAGCTTATATATTTTGTCATTTTCAGACAACGAATATGGATTTGAGTGTAATAATCGTTAACTGGAATTCTGGAAGGTTTTTGGAGCAGTGTATTTCTTCGATTTATGAACAAGCGCCTAAGCTGAGGTTTGAAATCCTGGTTGTTGATAACGCATCCTCTGACCAGAGCTTAGCCTGTTTAAAAGAATTTTCGGGGGTCAGGCTTATTAAGAATAAAAAGAATTTCGGCTTTGCAAAGGCAAATAACCAGGCGATTAAGCGGGCAAAAGGAAGGCATATATTGCTTTTAAACCCGGATATGGTGGTTTTAAAAGATTCTTTAGAGCACATGGTTAGGTTTTTAGATCATAATAAAAAGATAGGGGTTTTAGGCTGTAAACTGTTGAACCCTGATAGGTCTGTCCAGCCTTCCTGCCACGCTTTCCTTACTTTGCCGCATGTTTTTTTTGAGGTTAGCCAGTTGAACAGCTTGTTCCCTAAGAACAGGTTCTTTATGAAAACGCTGGGTTTTTTGAACAGTTTTTTCCCTAAGCTTTTTGTCAATTACTCGGTGCTGGGCAAACCACTGGAAGTTGAGTCTGTTATGGGCTCTTGCTATATGATACGAAGGAAGGCTTTGGAGAAGACTGGCTTGCTGGATGAGAACTTCTTCCTTTATCATGAGGAGATGGAATTAAGCTTTAGGATGTGGCAGAAGGGCTATAAGGTCATGTTTTATCCTTACGCTTCTGTTGTCCATTATAATAAGCATTCAGCGAAAATGGTCCCTCACATGGTTTATTATGAACGCTGCAGGAGCATACTGCATTTTTTTAGGAAACACAAGCAAAGCCAGATGCGCATTCTTAAGGCTGTAATGCTCTTTTCTCTGTTAATAAATTTTTTAAGCCTGCCGTTTAGGCGTAATCTTAAAGAGGCTTTGGCGTATAGGCTGAAGGTTTTGAGTCTTTTGATTTGAGCATGCTACCATAGAAATATTAATAATCTATCCTTCCATTTTATTCTTCTATGCAGGACAAGTTTTATGATATGCTGATGCAGAAGGATGAGATTACTTGGCAGACCCTTATATATGATTTGATCAAGTCTGAGGAGATGAACCCTTGGGATATTGACGTTTCTTTGCTGACCCAGAAGTATATCGAAACGGTTAAGGCGCTGCAGGAGATGAACTTCTTCATATCAGGCAAAGTCCTCTTGGCTTCTGCTATTCTTTTAAAGATTAAGTCTAATAAGCTGGTTGCTGAGGAGATTCCTTATCTTGAGAGCCTTATCTTTCCTCCTGAGCCTGAAGAGTATTTTGAAGAGGAAAGGCCTGATTATATCATTCCTGACCTGGCTATCAAGACGCCTCAGGCTAGGAAGAGGAAGGTGAGCGTTAATGACCTTATCTCTGCTTTGCACAAGGCTTTAGAGGTTAACCATAGGAGGGTTATGAAGAAGGTTGCGGAGAGGAATTTCAGGATGCCTGAGCTTCCGCAGAGGAAGATTGATATCTCTCAGCTTATCAGGGATGTTTATGATAAGATCCTTTCTTTTTTCAGCAGGAAAGAGCCTGTCACTTTTTCCAAGCTGGTACCTTCTGATAAGAAGGAGGATAAGATAATGACTTTTATTCCTTTGCTGCATTTGGATCATCAGGAGAAGATAAACCTGGAGCAGAAGGAGCCTTTCGGCGAGATAAATATTCTAGAGCATTGATATTCGGAAATTTCGGAAATTCTTTCAAGTTTTGACAGAAAGGTTAATAAAGAAAATGAAATTATCATAGGTTGTATGAAAAAAGCGCAATGGTTTACCCCTTATGATTGGATTTTAATAGTCATCTTAATACTTTTGATAGTATACCTGATCAGGCAGGTGTTACCTTAATGAAGATTGTTGAGAAAATAATCGTTTCAGTATTTATCCTATTAGCTATAATCCTAGCTGTGTTTTTGATATTGAAAATAACAGGGCATAGCCCAACAGATGTACAAATATTATATGTGGGTTTTAGCGCTGTAATATCTTATTTATTGATTATGAGCTATAAAATCGGATTATTCGTAGGAAAGGTTAATGAATTTATGAACATAACTAAAAATAGTTTTAAGAAACTTGATGAAGCGATAAAAAAGAAAAGATAGTCTATTCTTCCTTCTCTTCTTCAACCAGCTCTGTTTTTGTTTTGTCTGCTCCGAACGTGCTTATCAAATCAATCATATACTTGCCTTCGCCTACTTTGTACACCAGCGGCTTTCCTTTGAATAAATCAACAAGGTCTATTTCGTATTTTCCTGGTTGGAGTATCCTTATGTTCTCCAGCTCTAGGACTACCGGCTGGTCTTCGTCTATCTCATCGCCGATTATCTCTTTTACGTCCTGCTCTATCTGTACCTTCTCTTCTTGTGTCAGGTCTATTGTCAGTTTTTTGGCTTGATCTATATCCTCTTTTTTTACGTAGAAGAAGAATCTTCCTCCGCAATTACATCCTTTCAGCAGCTCTTCTGAGCCGTCTTTGTAAAATTTTCCGCAGCGCACACATTGGTGTGGCATGGTTAGTCTCTCCTTTTGTTCGGGAGGTTTTCTGTTAGAAGTTCTATCTTGTTCGGGTTTCTTTTTATCTCTTTGATTATGTTCGCAGGTCCTATCACTGTCAGGCCTTCCCTGTCGCCTATTAAAACCTTGGCCATGATTTCTTTGAATGCCCTTGCCAGGTCCTGTTTTTTCTTCTTGCTCGGGTATACTGTGCAGAGCTCTATCCCTTTGAAGTTGTCGCTTACTGCCTCCATAGTCTTTTGTATAAGCAAAGTTTCTTCTACTGGTTTTAGCCTTCCTTCCATGACTACTATCTTGTTTTCTTTGGCTATGTCAAGTATCTTTTTTATCCTTGCACCTTGTGATAGTGGTTCGATTTCGCTGTATGGTATGAATTGTATTGTTAGCATTTATTTCACCAGCTTGTATATCGTGTCGTAAAACTCATCGAAGTTGGTTCCTTTCAGCGCTGACAGGCCTACTACATTATATTGCGGGAATGCCGATTCTATTCTTTTGAGGTTTGCTTTTCTCATGTCCATCTTGTTTCCTACTACTAGCACTGGTATGTTTCTTGCTGCCATGTTGCCTATTATTGTGATGTTTACCTGTGAGTAAGGGTTTTTTGTGGCGTCTAGGACTACTATCACGCAGTCCATGTTGTCCAGCCATTTTATCGCTTCTATCACGCCTTTTGTGGCTTCTTTTGCCCTTTTCTGGGCGTCTTTCTTGTTCATGTCATAGCTTAAGAATTCCTCGTAGTCTATTTTTGTTGTTATTCCTGGCGTGTCTACTAGGTTGAAGCTTAGCGTTTTGCCGCCTCTTTTTATCTTTATTTTTTCTTTTACCTTTACTTCTCTTGTTTCGTGCGGGATTGGCGAGACTGTGCCCATCTCTTGCCCTTCGCCAAGCCAGTCTTTGCATATCTTGTTGGCTATGGAGGTTTTTCCTGAGTTCGGCGGCCCATACAGCCCGATTTTTACATTGTTTTTTTTGTTAAACAGGTTGAAGAAGAATCCGTTTAAAAAATCTCTTAGCTGGGTTATCATTCTCTCTTTTTTTAACTCCTTTTTTAAACTAGAAATATTGTTTAATTATTAAACTTTTCGGTGTTATTTTCTATCCTTTCATTACTGCCAAGGGAACTAGCCGACAGACCATGTTGCCTATCCCTATGCCATGGCTTACTCTTACGACTTCGTCTATGTCCTTGTATGCTCCTGGTGCTTCTTCTGCCAGGCCTTGCCAGGACGCAGCCTTTAATTCTATGTCTTTTTGCTGTTTTAGGCTGGTTTTTATCTGTTCTCCTCTCCAGTTCCTTAGGGCTTCATGCCTTGACATTACTCTTCCTGCACCGTGTGCTGTTGATCCAAAGCTTATTTCTTCCGCTTTTTTAGTGCCTACTAATAAATAGCTTGCTGTTCCCATGCTTCCAGGTATCAGTACTGGTTGTCCTATGTCCCTGTATATTTCTGGCACTTCTTTTCTTTCAGGCCCGAAGCTTCTTGTAGCGCCTTTCCTGTGCACGCATACCTTTCTTTTTTCTCCTTCTATCATATGTTCTTCGAATTTTGCTACGTTGTGGCAGACGTCGTATACCAGTTTCATTCCTTCTGATGTGCCAATTACTTTCTGGAAGACGTCTCTTGTCCAGTGTGTTATCATCTGCCTGTTTGCGAATGCGTAGTTTATCGCGCAGCACATCGCAGCGTAATAATCCTTGCCCATGTCTGAACTTATCGGGGCGTTTATCAATTCTCTGTCAGCCAAATGTGCATAACCATATTTTTGTTCCATGCTTTGGATATAATCTGAAGCTACCTGGTGGCCAAGCCCTCTTGAACCGCAATGGATCATTACTGTTACCTGCCCTTCTTTTTCTATTCCGAATATTTTTGCGATTTTTTCATCATATATCTTGTCCACTTTTTGTAGCTCTAGAAAATGATTGCCCGCGCCAAGAGTTCCTAGCTGTGGTATGCCTCTTGATAACGCCCTTTCTGATACTTTGCTCTGGTCTGCCTCTTTTATCCTTCCGTTCTCTTCTGTTTTTTTCAGGTCTTCTTTGGAGCCGTAGCCTTGTTCTTGCGCCCATTCTGAGCCTTTTTCCAGCACTTCTTTGAGAATATTTCTTGATAGTTTTGTTATCCCTCCTTTTCCTACTCCGGAGGGTACTTCTTTGAACAGCTCTTCTAGCAACTGTACTCTTTTTTCATGGACGTCTTTTTCTGTGAAATCAGTTCGTAAAAGCCTTACGCCACAATTCGAAACAATAAAATTATTTGCAATAAAATTGTGATGATCGGACTCGACGGTGAAATCATATACATAATCATCATAAGGTAATTCTTTTTTATTTTCTATTGTGTCCCAAACTATTCCGCTTTCTATTCTACTATTTTTTACAAAAGACACGAAATCATAGAAAAACAATCCTCTCTGCTGGCCAATTCTTATGTTTGGAAGCCTATTTTTTTTAAGGAATCTCTTTTTATTCTCTAACCAGAACGTAGCTAAATTGGCTAAAACTGTTTTTTCTTTATTATATTCGTAACCTACAGTAGACCAGAGTTTAATTAAATTATCTGATTTTTGGTATATTGCTAACCTAAGCCTGTTCGAAATTTTTTCATTAACTTTATCGCGTCTCTGTTTGATTATTTTACTTTTGATACTGAATTCCTTTAGCAATTGCCTGATTTGTTCTAAAAATCTAATTCCTGATTGGATATTTTTGTCTGATTTATTAAGCGACAAAACAGGGCAGTAGAAGTTGTAATTGTGATTGGTCATTGTTGATGGAGAAGAAAGTTCCGCTCCAAATAATGCCGCTAAGAAAAGTCTCTTTTGCCATTTTTTAAGACCGAGTATCCATTGGGGGATAGAGTAATCTTGGTTGCATTTATTGCCTATTGGAATATTTAACAATTCTAACAGTCTTGCTAAACTAGTTGAAGTTGTTTTAAAACTATACTCGGTTCTATTAAAATTGTACTGTTTGTATTGTGTTTTTATTTTATGGTCTCTATTTCTTTGGTATACTCTTGAAGGTTTGAACCCTAATCTCTTGATATCCTCTCTGATTAATTCTAGGTCATCTTTTTTTCCATAAAACCAAATTGTTCCTTTCGTTTTTGTAAAATAGATCGTTCCATCTCCAATAATAAATCCAAATAATTTCAGCAAATATGGAAGTTTCGGATTATTAGTTTTTAAAGGAAGAAGCTTTTTTGATTTAAGAGTTTTTATTATCTGTAATTCTGAAGTTTTTGTTAAGTTTAATGATTTTATACTCTCTTCTTCTACAAGAGACTTTTTTCCTGGTTCTTCATAGGATATCCCTTTGAACGGGTAAATAGCGATCGAATCTCCTGGTTTTAGATACTTTAATTCTGTCATCCCTGATTTTGTAAAAAAAGGATGGTCCTCTGTTGCGGTAACTTCATAACTTGAAGAAGTCTTAACTTTATATAATCCTGAGACCTTTTTTTTCATAAACAGCAAGATATTTGTATTTTTTACTTTTTTTGTAGGATTTACGCATTTAATTGAATCTTTGTTGAATGTTTTTTCAAAATCTTTGATTTTTCTTACTGTTCCGAATGCATCTAATACTCTTGAATCTTTACCCAGGCAGTTTATATCGTCTTAGGGAACCAGAGATTTTCTTAGGCTCTATCCTACACCACCGGGTGAGATTATTCCTTCTTCCATGTCGAAGGCTGCGACGCCGCCGATTGGGAAACCGTCTAAGGTCTAACTAGGAAATCTAGTTTAGAAATCCTTCGTGGGCATCCGGCATGGTTAGCGAATGCTTGATTATCCCGTTCAGCGTTGCAACGTTCATTGCTTGCTGTAAGGTCCTGTCTTCTTTTATCTTCTTCATCAGTTGTTCTGATGCGAAGATTATCGCAGGAACCTTCATCTTGCCTTCTTTCTCTATCTTCCATGTGAATTCGTTTACTTTTTTCAGTTCCATTTTGAGAATAAGAAGCACGGCTGTTTTAAAAATGTTTCTTTTAGATATCCAGCACTACCTGTACTGTTGCTTTTCCTTTCTGTTCTTTTATGTACATCTCGTTGTATGTTACCGCTTTCACTGCTCCGTGTCTTTCGTATTTTTCTTTGAACTTGTCTCCTGATATTTCTGCTTTCAGGAAGTAGGTTTCTTTTTCTTTTTTGATTCGTATTTTTTTTACGCTGTTGAGCATGAAGAATTCTGTGTCTAGTAAGAATAATAGTTCTTCCAGCCATTTGTATAATAAAGATTCCTTGTCTTTAGCTTTTACTCCTATTTTTTTTGTTATTTTCTTATCTATCTTTTCAGTTTTTACTATTACTTGAAACATCGCTATTGCTGCGTTGCTGAACGCTTCTTCCAAGTTTTTTCCGAAAGCTTGGAATTTTGCGTCTGCTGTATGTTTCAGAAATCTGTACCTCATTTTTTATTCGCAGCCTTCTGTGCAGGATTTTTTGTTTTTGTTGGATTTTATACAGTTGCAGCATTTAAGATAAGCTTGCGGGTTTGCTGTTTTGAACTCTGTCCCTTCTGCCCCTGTGAGTTTTTCCCATAGCCATACCCTTACTAGTTTCGGGTTTTGTTCCCCGCCACCGGATGCTATGAAGACATCTGTTGTGTAGACGTTTCTTGTTAGTGGCGTGTTGATTATGCAGAGGCTTGGGCTTGAGCATGCTGCGCAACTGAAGTCGTATAGCGCTATGGGCATGGACTCGTTTACAAGTGAGGTTAGCCTGTCGAAAGGATTCTCTTCGTCAGGGTCCCAGGTGTTTGTTGTGCCTTCGTAAGGGACGATTTTTTCTCTGGTGTATTCGTCTGTTTCTATTTTTTGGTTCGTGAATTTCATCGCGTCTTGCACTATTAATGGCGGTTCCGGAGGCTTTTCTACACTTCTAGGTATTAATGTGTAGCTTACTGTTATTATTAGAATTATTGCTATTACCGCTTCTAAAGTTTTGATGTATCCTTTTTTGTTTACCATAGTTCCACGTGTATTTTTACGGGTTCGAATCTTCCTTCAGGTGTTAGCACCCAGTCGCTCCATTCTTTTACGAACACGCTTACTCCTGTTGGCGCTTGCGTTGTTCCTTCTTTGAGGAAGTTTATCCCTTCTTTGTATGCTATCAATTCTTTGTAAGGTTTGTATGCTGTAAGATTTGTTATGGTTATTCTGAATTCTTTGTCTTGAGGTATCTTCCATGAGGTTTTTAGGGTATTGTAGTCTACATCTTCTAGATTATGGAGCTTTTCTTCTGAAATCCCGTGGTATGTTTCGGCTACTCCGAGCTCGTAAGTAAGATTGTATCCGTCTAATACGCATTCGCTACACGTCCACGGAGGGGGTGTGTCTGTTAAATCATTGAAAACTCCCGTATATGTTCCGTAAGTAAAATCATCAGAGTACAAGAGGTAAAAAACATTCTTGCCTGGTTTTAAATAAGTTTTAAAGTCTAAGACGTATACATTTCCCCCTGGTTTACAGTCTTCGTCATAATAACTTCCACAATCACTGGCACAACAGTATTCATTTTCTACATCAAAGGTTATTGTCTCTTCATTATATTTGGTCTGCGAGTCGTTAATCATAGCTACGTAGCTTCTTGAAGCAGCATCTTTCACCCATTTTGAGTTCAGTCCTTTTTTTGAAGCTTCCCTTATCCTGATCTTGCATTTGTCGGTTGTGCAACTTGCGAGCGAGTTGATGCTCAGCAGCTGTTTTTCTATAGTATAATTCGTGTCTCCTTCTAGTCCATCTTCGATTATTTTTAGCAATACATCCCCTTTGTATATTGGTTCTGTTCCTGGTCTTAGGGCTATTAGTGTGAGCATTATGAATACTACGAACAGCCCTGTGCCTATTGCCCAGTCTACGTGTGAGGCGCCTTTTTTCATCATATGCCCCCTTTTACTAGCGTGACTATCAGCGCCGATATTGTCATCAAGGCCAGCGAGTGTGCTAGCCCTTGTTTTATTGTCCCTTCTGAGAATTTTCCTATCATTATTCCTGCGAAGAGCCCTTGGATCATTAGCATGCTGAAGAATATTTTATCCAGGTTCGCTTGTTCCCCTTCTCCGAACACGCTTCCTAACATGTCCATGCTTCCTAGCCCGGAGGACATGGCTCCTGACATTCCTGCCAGCATCGGGAATAGTTTTATCTGCAGTAGAAGCATTATCCCTATGAAGACGAAGAATACTATGTATCCTTGCACCATTTGCGAGTAGGTTTCTGCTCTTCTTTCTGCTTTCATCTTCTTCACGTGGACTACTGAGTCAGTTACTGACTCCAGCACGTTCTCTATGTCTCCGCCGCTTTTTTCCGCTTCTAATACTATTGACACCGCCCTTTTTATTGTGGTGTTGCCTGTGTCTTTGCTGAATATGAGCAGCGCTTCGTCCACTGGTATGCCCCATTCCAGCTGGTTTGCTAGTTTTCTCGTGTATTTTGTTAGTGCGCCGTAGTCTTTGTCTGCTGTCTGCCTCAAGGCTTGCGGTATTGATATGCCTGATTTTACTGTTCCTACTAGGGTCCTTACCAGCTCTACGAACTTTTCTTCTATTTCTTTTTGTCTTTTTTGTTCCTTGAAGAAGTCCATCCAGAATTGCGACCAGCCTATGCTTAGCGCTAGTATTATCATTGCGAAGAACCATCTTGTCTTCCAGAAGTAGAGTATGTCCAGTAGTACTACAAATGAGCATACGAATATTCCGATCAGGTATTCTTTTTTGAATTTTATTTTCATTCCTTATTGGGTTTGATACCCCGATGCTCTGCATCGGTTACCTTTTCACCTCTTGAAGTTTTATGGGTTGTGTGTTGAAAAATGTTTCGGAAACTTTTTCTTTTTATCGGAAATTTAGTATAAATCTGGGTACTGGACAACGCGACAAGTGTGCGCGTGAGGTTTATAAAGGACAAACGTTTTTTGTTTTTGTTATGAAGAGTTTTGTTACTGTGAAGCTTAAGATTCGTCAAAGGGAGGAAGTTCTGG
>JAUYDG010000062.1 GCA_030691925.1 Nanobdellota archaeon | reverse complement strand
CTTTCTTTCATGTTTTTTAAAAAAATAAAAGAAAAAAAAGAAGTTTTTAGCTTCTCGATGTCTTCCCTAGCAAGTAAGCTATTAATAGGATGACTAATAAGGCTCCCACTATAATAGCCCATGTAGGTATCTTCATGCCGCCGATGTCTATAACTTCTGAAGCTTTGCAGGTTTCTTTTCCTTCAGGGCATGTCGGGTCTGACATATCTGCTACGAACGGAACGCTCTTATCCATCCTTAGCTCCCTGTAGTACATGTCCTTCAGCTCTGTAATGTACTCCCCATTCATCTTCTGGTATATCTGCTTGGTCTCCCCTGAAATCGTCACTGTCTTTTCACCTTTCACGCTTATTTCTGCACCATCTGCAGAAGCTGAGCTCAGCGTCACTTCAATGCCTTTTATAGTAGCCTTACTGCCTACTTCCAGCTCTTTAACCTCATCGTTTACCTTTATTTTTGCTTTTGCTGGCACTGCTTCGTTAACATCCGCAGTTGCTGTGTCATCTGCTACAGCTGCTGTATATTCCGTCATGGATATCAAAAAGCCTGATACGTCTTTGCCACTTGAAGTTACAGTCGCTGTCGCTTCTACAGGTTCCTTAACTGTTTCTGCGCTGCCTTCTGCTACTTCCTTGTAAGGAATGTACTTGAAGATGCACCCTGCTTGCTTGTCTCCTACAGAATCCGACTCTACGGTTAGCGTCATAGAGCTTTGGTAAGGGCCTTTATCCATTGTTAGGAATGGACTCACGTATTGCGCCCCTGTGCCTGTCCCAGCACCATACGAGGATGTCACCAAAACATCATCTGGGCTTTGGCATACGATAAACCCTCTCACTAAGTGCTCCGTGTCCATGTTAACAACGTCATAGATCAAAGTCGCTGCCTTTTCACCGGCAATACCCGGGTTAGTTCTCTTAAGCTGGACTGATAGGGTAGCTGCAGTAACTGAGCTTACAAGCAACACTATCACAGCCAAAAGAAATAATAGTTTCTTCATGTTTTAAACCTCCTATTTTTATTGTTTAATATATAACTATTACTTAAAGGGGTGTTTTTATTTTTAAATCTATCCTTTCGAATAACCTTTGTTATAGGTATTTTTTTGCGAAACCTCTGCTATCGCTTCCACAGGCTTAGGCACTTGTTCGAGCTTGTACTCAACTTCCCTCTCAAAAGGCACGGAAAGCTTGATATCCACAAGTTTTGGGGTTATAGCGAAAAGCCTCCAGCCTCTTTCTCCTCTCTCGAAAAGGCATACAGTAGTGCTTGTTTTCTCCACACTACCAGACTTAATGAAGACTAAAGTGTCAATCTTTGCCTTGTTATCATCAGTTTGCTGGTTTTGCGGCTTTAAATACATCTTAAAGTCCCCAGCGTAAAGCACGTCATTAATAAGTTTGCTGATATCATCAAAGACATCCTGGGTAATAGCGCCCTCTTCAAGCATCCGCTTTAAAGAACCATAATCCCTAGACTCTAGAATATTACTTAATTTTAACACGAACTCAAAAAGGTAAGGATCTTCCATATACTGCGGCTGTGCTATTATCGCTTTTGTTGGAGAACTTTGGAAATACGCCCCTAAAAAAACTAGGATCAGTACAGCAGTTACGATCATCTTAACCCCCCTTGAAACCTCAGCATTAAACATCTTCTTCAAAAACCAGTTCAGAACATTAGACCACAGAATAAAAAATATTAAGAAGAAAAAGAACATCACCGGCAAAGCTACTTGCTTCTGCTTTAATACGTTCAAAATTATTATAAAAAAGACTATGATTATTATCACTTTGATAATGCTCCATACCGTTATAGTCCTTACTTCTTCGACAAGCTTCTCCCCGCATTCCGGGCAGTACCTATCACCTTTTTCTGCTTCAGCACCGCATTTCTTGCAGGTTCTCATCTTTTAACAGTCTTCCCGCACCTGGTGCAAAACTTAGATCCTTCCCTCAGCTGAGCCCCGCAACCTGTGCAAAACTTCTGCGCCAAGTACATTATAGGCTTCTCGAGTATTTTTTCCTCTTCTTTTCTTTCAGCGCCTGAAAGCTCCTTGACTCTTTTCATCCTCTCCAGCAGTTGTATGTATTCCTCGTCAACAAGCTCTGGGTCTAGGCTTTCAAGCTTGGCCTTAGAGATTATATCCTCGACAGACGGTGGATTATTAAGGTTTATGCCCTTCCTTATCTTATACAAGGCATGAACTATCTTCTTCCTCTCCTCAAACTCCTGCTGCTCTCTCGTTTCCTTCCTCTTCTCCCTCTGCTCAGACATTTTCAGATAATACTGCTTAGCCCTCGGTATGGAGAAAATCATCAATGCTAACAAACCCACGACAGCTATGAATGCCAAATAGAAATGCCACTGCAAAGACTTCTTGCACGTCTGATCCTCCTTGCAAACGTGCTCATAAATAGAGCTTTGGCCAGGGCATCCGCAATCAGAGCAAGCGTTCTGCGAAGTCTCACCCTCTGAACAGACGCCATCACCAGGATCGATTATTATAATATCAAGCTTTTCCTCTTTCGGATACTGCAGCCCCTTTATCAACGGCGTTATAGTAGCTGTCAATGAATGCTTACCATAGCTCTGCGCGGTTAAATCAACAGTGATAGAAACCCTGCCCTTTGAAGGTATTATTACTTGGCCCCCTGTACACTGGTTCCCTGAACAGTCACTGCCGCCTATCACACCAGACATTATAACACCACTATCAGTGTTAAGCGTTATCTTCGTTGGTGTGTCCTCTTCCAAAGAATTATCAGCACTTATAGTAACCTTAGTCATTTCCCCAACTTTCAAAGTTTCTTTGCTAGCTGTCAAAGGAGCGTTTATAGCCTTAACGCATTTTCCTTCAGGGTTACAGTAATTTGACCTACACTGAAAGTAACAAGAACAGCTCTGCCCATCTTCCAAGATTGATTGTTTTTCACACTGGCCAGATTTAAGACATGCTGCGTAACCTTCGTTACAACCGCAGTGCGCCTTTCCAAAGCCATCCTCCTGACAGAGCTTGTCACCACAATACTGGCCCTGTTTCGTCGTATCAACCTTCTCGCCTGTGCAGCGCTGGCTTTGGCAAACACCTTGGGTCTTGACCACCTTTTCCAAAGTGCTTTTGAAGTCAGAAGCGCATATGAATTCCCCTGTAGGTGCCTCCCTAGACTCGCAATGGCTATCCTTAAAGCACTCCACGCATGCGCCATTATAGCAATACATCCCTTCCGAACAAGGAGCATCCTCAGGGCAGGTCTGGCAGTTCTCATCCCAATCAACAACACCATTGCCGCACCTGTCAACGCAGCCTTTATCATTAGCCTTCGAGGAGCTAGGACTGCAATCCTGATTCTTATCACAGCTACAGTCATAGCATGTCATGCAGTTCTCATTACCCTCGCATCTTCCATTGCCGCAATAGGTCTTGCAAGCACCCCACTCACATTTCTCATAATCCGAGCATCTGCAGTCAGCCCCGCACGTATTACAGTTCTCTCCTTTGTCCGTATTGCAAGCGCCGTTGCCACAAAGGTTTTTGCAGTTGCCGTCAACACACTCCTGATTACCACTACAATACTGACTAACATATTCAGGATTATCACAACTATCAAACCAGTAAGAATGACTGTTATAACAGCCCAAGTGATGATAAGAAGTGCAGTTACCTACTGCTAGAGCAGAAAAAGAAGTGATAATGAACAGGAACGCAACTAAGCTAATCAAGGCTATTCCTTTTTTTAGACATCTGCACCTATTCAAGATATTTTTTCTATAAGGCTATCAGATATTTAAATCTTTAGAATTAAGGCACGAACACAGCAGCAGCAACAACAGTAGTCCACAAACCGTTCTTGTCGCCTAAAGCGGTCTTTGTCACGCTTCTGGTCCTTACTATCTTGCCGCTCATCTTGTACTGCTCTTTCCTTTCGTCGTATGCCTTGTCCGGGTCAAACTGTATGCCTAATGTAGAGGCAAGCATCGTAGCGGCCAAGTCCTCCGCGTAATCACCAGCTTTTTTTTCTGTCATGCCATGAGTGTGATGCTCGCTGATATAACCATAATGATCCCTCTGCCCAGGAACTGCCAAGCCTATAGAAGATGCTATAAGCCTATTAGGCTCGTCGGTGCTGATGTCTGCCATCACACAAAAAACTATCTGGCCGGGCTTCAGCTCGTTAAGAGCCTGGGTTTTCTGAGTAAACTGGCAATTCGGCGGGAGTATGGAAGAAACCCTTACAAGATTAAACCTAGCTATGCCTGCATCCCTCAAAGCCTGCTCAAAAGATTCCAGTTTCTCCTTAGACCTTCCAACGCCGCATGTGAAGAATATTTTACTTGGCCTGTGGGAAAACCCAGACATCTTTGAAATATCAAGGCATATCTTACCAGCCAAAAGCCTATTCAACTTTTTTTGAGTCCTAGAAAGCTCGATTTGTAGACCGTGAAATTCTTTCTTAAGATTTAAAAAAGATTTTTTAATCCTGTGCTCAAAATTTTTTTTGCTCATTGATTTTTTTTAAAGCACAGTTCTAACTTAAAAACTTTTTGTTTTTTAAAAACGGAATATTTTTATAGAATTTAATCCTTAAAAAATTCCCGATGATAAGAGAGAAGTTCAAGCTCGCAATAAAAACCTACAACAAAATTGCAAAACTGTATTCTAAGGTTACTTTCCCTAAAATCAACCAATACCACCTCAACAAGTTTATCTCCATGCTCCCTAAAAATGCCAAAGTCCTCGACGCTGGCTGCGGCTCTGGGAAAGATGCGCAGTACTTCAATGATTACGGGCTTGACGTGATAGGAATAGACGCCGCCAAGAAACTGATTGAAGAAGCGAAAAAAAATGTTAAAGGCGTTAAATTCAAAACGATGGACATGGCAAAGACAAGTTTCAAAGACCAAACTTTCGATGGCATATGGGCTGCTGGATCATTGATACACGACGAAAAATGCAACATCCCGACTATCCTTGAAGAGCTTAAAAGAATCCTGAAAGATGATGGCGTAATATACGTGGCTGTGAAAGAAGGGAGCGGCGAGGAAATGAAAAAAGAAGCAGTATACAACAACGAGCCAAGGCCTTTCTTCTACTACACCCTTCCTGAGATAGAGAAGATGATGGAGCAGTCCGGTTTTCAGATAATCCATTCCAGATTCGACGAAGACGTGCTCAAAAGAAAAGACACGAAATGGATTGATGTCTACTGCAAAAAGGGCAGGCGTATTGCATAAATTTATACTACTGATAAGTAGTTACTTTTGGAAAGGTTTATATACTCCTTAAGCCCTTTATATATTATGAAAAAGCTACTGCTCACAACCATAGCAGCATTAGGAATATTCTGTTATAGCAATGCAAATGCAGATGTGATATTCTATAAGGACGGCAGGACTAAAGGGGATGTAACCGCAACCGAGATAAGATTTAACATAACAGACAAAGACATGGTGGCAAAATACGAGCCTATGAAGGAGCCAACAGACGGTGACGAATCTATAGGTGATAGAGAAATAAATATCAAAAGGGATGAAACAATAGGCATAATCCACAAAGGGCAACGCTTGTATTCCATACCATTAAAGGATGGAGAAATAAACACCAACGCGGAATTCAGCATTACCATAAAAGACAAGGAAGGTAAGAAAGAAGTGATAGAAAGCAAAGACCTCGAGAAGTACATCACTACAAACAATGTCGTGCCTGACGATGAGATAATAAAAAAATATGAAGTCATGAAAAAGATAGGCGCCTACGCCGAAAAGATAGGGCTCATGCCTGGAGTCACATTCTCGCTCTACAGGGACGACTCTGAAAGCATGTACTTCTTAGACGCAATTGAAAAGCTTTCATTGGCAGAAGACTACCACCAAATGATATTCAGAACCTTTACAGACAAGAAAGAGCTGGAATCGCTGGAAGAGAAGCTAAAGGCAGAGGGCTATGACACATTCACAGGCGAGATTACTCTGGCAAGGGGAAACTTAACGCCACGCGATGTTAAGGACAGCGTAGCAAATCTGACCGAGACGCTACTACACGAGTACTGGCACGAGAATTCAAGCAGGAAGCCAATAGATGTTGAGGAAGCGATGGCGATGGCAGTAGGGCTTCACGGCGCCGAGGAGTTCATAATGGAACATTATGGGGCTTCATCAAAAGAGATGGAAAAGATAAGGAGCGTGAAGGAGAAGTATACAACTAACGGCAAGATCATAATGGAATATTACAAAAAACTGAAAGGGCTGTACAGTAGCGATAAACCTGAAAAGGAGAAGCTGGCAGAAAAGGAAAGAATATTCGGGGAGCTAAAGGAAAAAACAAAGCGGGACATGAACAACGCGAGGATATCAGCCAATGCTACATACTTCAGGCATTACGAGCTTATGGAAAACGTCATAAAAAAGTGCGGCAGCGTGGCAGAAGCGATAAAAGTTTTCGGAAAACTCCCAAGAGACGCTGATGCTGATGCATTGAAACAACTTGAGGACTTCGTCAAAAACGAAGCGTACTAAAAAAGTTTTTTCTTATACTGTTTAATGCGCAACCTTCTTACTGATTAGTGTATAAACAATTAAGATAATCACTGCGATAGTAGAAAAAGCATCCGCAACATTAAACGTGGGCCAAAAACTGAAAGCTATAAAATCACGAACATAACCCAAGAAAAGCCTGTCAATGAGGTTCCCTAAAACCCCGCCAAATAAACAACCTAAAGCGATTTGAAAACAAGATTTTTCCTTCTTAAACCCCTTGTAATTCCAGAGTATGAAAACCAGCACGGCAAAAGCAACGACGATGAACAACCAGCTAAAACCTTTCAACATTCCAAAAGCAGCGCCAGTATTCTCAACATACTCGAGCTTCAAGAAACTGGATATGACAAAAACTTTATCCTTGAAAAAATACTTCGTAAGCTGGTCTAAGAAAAGGACAAAAAAACCTATCGAAAGCAAAAGCTTCATAAAAATAGATAGAAAAAAGAAAGATATAAAACTTTCCCTCTAGATGACCTTGTGCTTCTTCCCTACCTTCTCAAAGGCAGCAATGGCCTTGTCTAGGTGCTCTTTCGTATGCGCTGCCGACACCTGAATCCTTATCCTTGCTTTATCCTTAGGCACTACCGGGAAGCTGAAGCCTACCACGTATATCCCTTCCTTAAGAAGATCATCGGCCATATCCTTGGCTAATTTTGCCTCGCCAAGCATAACCGGAACTATCGGATGAGTGGAAGCCTTGATATTAAAGCCGAGTTCAGTCATGCTCTTCCTGAAATACTGCGTGTTATCATACAAGACCTTCCTCAAATCATTGCTTTCTTTAAGAATCTCCAACGCCCTTATGGAAGTGTAAGCTATCACAGGAGCCAAAGAGTTTGAGAAGAGGTAAGGCCTAGACTTGTTCCTCAAAAACTCCGCAACTTCCTTCCTGCTGGCCGTAAACCCTCCTGAAGCCCCTCCAAGAGCCTTTCCTAAAGTGCTGGTGATTATGTCAATCTTGTCTAAGACGCCAAGCTCTTCTGCAGTACCGCGGCCATTTTCGCCAACAAAGCCTGTAGCGTGGCTGTCGTCTACCATCACAATCGCATTATACCTCTCCGCCAGTGCGCATATCTCAGGAAGCTTAGCAAAGTCGCCGTCCATGCTGAAAACTCCGTCAGTAGCTATCATCCTAAGCCTAGCGTTCATGCTGCCTTTCAAGTGGTTCTCCAGATCATTCATGTCAGAATGCTGGTACACTTTCTTCTCAGCCTTACACAGCCTTACACCATCTATTATGCTGGCATGGTTCAAGGCATCGCTGATTATAACATCCCCCTGGGTCAGAAGAGTCTCGAACAAGCCGCCATTGGCATCGAAGCAGGAACCGTAAAGGACAGCAGCTTCTTTGCACAAAAAGTCAGCTATGCTCTCTTCCAGCTTCTTATGTATGTTCTGCGTCCCGCAGATGAACCTTACCGAAGAGAGGCCGTACCCATATTTTTCAAGGCCTTCCTTAGCAGCCTCTACTAACCTTTTGTCATTAGCCAGCCCCAAATAATTATTAGCGCAGAAATTTATCACCATTCCGGACTTGACCTTTATGTTAGGCCCTTGAGGCGTCCATATGACCCTTTCATCCTTGTAAAGACCTGCCTTCTTGATATCATCAATCTGTTCGCTCAAAATCTTTTTTAAAGTATCATACATTTTTTCCTCCTAAATAAACAAAACCACCTTGCCGCATTTGCCTTCCTTCATCAAGGCCATTCCTTTCTCGTACTCGTCAAGCTTGAAAGTGTGAGTAATGATAGGATCTAAGTTAAGCTTTTTTGGACCCAGCAACTCTGCTGTCTTCTCCCAGGTCTGCCAAATCTTCCTCCCAGTTATGCCGACAATCCTCCTGCCGCTGAAGATTATATCATCCGTAGCATCAACTTCCAGCTTTTTATCAAACAGGCCGAACAATGTAAGCCTTCCGCCACGCCTGGCAGAATCCAAAGCGGATTTGAACACATTATGATTACCAGACATCTCCAAAACTATATCAGCGCCCACACCATTCGTAAGCTCCTTGATTTTGCCAACAAGATCATCATCTTTAGGGTTCAAAGCGTAGTCTGCGCCGACTTTCTTCGCAATATCCAGC
>JAUYDG010000131.1 GCA_030691925.1 Nanobdellota archaeon | reverse complement strand
GTCATTCAAAGCAGTTCAGAGAATGATATAATCCGCAAAAGGGATGATCTTAAAAACGCGATATTCCAAAAGCTGAAAAAACACTCGATTAATACAGGCAAAGATGTAGAAACTAGGACTTTGGAACAAAAGTATGGGATAGAAATAGTTTCTTTTAACATAACCGATGCTGATTACCCTAAGAATTTGCAGGAGGCAAGCCAGAGTAAGAAAGAACTGGAATTAATAGCTGACGGTGAGAGAGAAGCTATCCTGAGAACTTATCAAGGTCATACCGAGGGTGTTAAGAAGTTTATGAAGGAAACAGGCCTGAGTAAGAATGAAGCTATCAATTACCTGAACCAGCAAAGGTGGGCTAGCGCTTATGAGAAGAGCAAGGACCAGAAGACTTATGTTATCAATAGCACGAATGAGAAGTTGGGTTTAACTATACCTTCAGAAGACAGCAGCAAGAAGGATAAGCAAGAGCTTGAGGAGAGGATAAAGGAGCTTGAGAAAAAAATACCTCCTTCTCCATCAGGGCCTCCTTCAAGCATCAACCAAAGCCCAATGTCAACTAGCAAGAAAGAGAAAAATCAACAAGATGTGAGCAAAGCGCGTTTAGAGAAGAAAGATACTGATCAGAAGCCAGACCTTTCTAAATAATCCTTTAAAATGCTAGATATAAACGAAGGACCGGCGAACAAAGGCGAGTTAAGGAAGACTAAGGAGCCTATCCGGATTAAGATTTCGGACAAAAGGATTTCTGAGATAGAAGGGCTTATAGAAAGCTGGAGTTTTGAGATGAAGGAGTTCATGCTGCAGAGGCTTAACCAGTACAAGCCTGGTGTTTCACTGCCTAGGCTTACGCGTAATACGTGGTACTGGTTTATGGATAAGGACTCCGCGCTGAAATTTAAGAATTTGAAAAATCCGGAGATACTAACCAACTGGAAGGAACGGTTCCGGGCATCAGGCGAGGATAATCCAACGCTGGCATGGAATAGGATACTGGAAAAGGAAGTGTCTTATGAAGACAGGGAATATATGATATACCGGCTTAAGGAAGAGACAGACGACACATTTGTGCCTCCGCAGGTTGCTGATTTCTTTGAAAAGCTTTACAAGGCGCATATAAGAAAAGAATACGCTAATGATCCTGACCTTCCTAAGGCCCCGATTGTCCTTGTGATAGGGCCTAGCGGCAGCGGCAAGAGCGCTACTGTGCAGGCAGCGATAGAGAAAGTCATATTCGAGAATGTCTTGAAGCCTGAAAAGGATTATTCCAAAGAGGTGGATGATGCTCTTTATGATTATCCCCTATGGACCAGCTTGGAAGAAGTGGCGCCTAAGCTCGCCGAAGAGATTGAGCGGAACAAGAGGGTGAAATCGCTGAAAAGGCAGATCAAGATCCCAATATATAAAAGGTTCATAAAAGATAAGGTCAACAAAGAGCTTCTTGAGCTGGAAGAGGAAGGGCTTGAGGTAAGCTATGCCATGATAACGCCCAATGATTTCATGACCGCTTTCTCTCATGAGCCTGGAAACTTTTTGAAGAAGGCCATGGGCGATCCTAAAGTTACTTCTATAAGGCACTTGGAAGAGGCTCACAGCGCTTGCGGCAAGAAAGATGGCAGCCTCGGCGATAACAGCCACATAAAGACACTGACTGACACCATGAACATACTTCTTGATGAGATATCGAACGGGAGCAGGGACTGCCTATTGGTGATGACCACTGACCAGCCTGAAAAGTTTGAGAATGCGATATACAGGAGGCTGGTTGAAAAAGGCAAGGTGCTTGACATGCTTCCTGTGTGGAAAGATTCTAAGAATCTTGAAAATATTGTGGAGATCGAGTTGAAGAGGAAGAACATACTTGTAAGAGAAGATTCGGAAAAGTATCAAGGGAGATTCAAAACGATAACGCATGATGAGCTGAGCAAGATAGTCCAGAAGATATATCCTATTTTTGAGTCAAAGACGTTGAACATGGTGCCTGCTTATGTCAGGAAGCTTATAAGCTCTATAATCGAGCTCAAGGGCGACATCAAGGAGTCGTATCTTGAGGAGCAGTTCACGATTAGGGAGGCTTTCAAGAACGTTGCGAAGAACATACATGGAGAGCTTTACAACAAGGTTGTTAATAAGATTCCCAGAGCTGTGAAGTGGGATGACTACATCGGCAGCGTAAAGGACGAATTTTCGAAACTTGCCAACAACTGCCTGCTGTATAACATTTCCGAGGAGAAAGGTGCTGTTTTAACAGGCCCTCCTGGCAGCGGTAAGACTTTCTTGGCCCAGGCATGGCTCGGGGAGCATCCTGAAGTTACTGACATCCTTTTGACCTTGAACGTTTTGAAGGACTCTAATAATGCTTATGACACGACAGCTGTAGTGGATAATCTTGAAAAGCTTTATGACATCGCAAAGATGGTAGCTCCTTCTTTTGTTTACGGCGATGAAGGTGATGCCTTAGCCCCGAGAAGGGCGCATGGCGAGTCTCAGTCTGACAAGGTTACTAATAAGCTGTTAAGCATAATAGGGGGTGACAGGCCTTTGATAGGCGTGTTTACTGCCTTGTCCACCAACAGGCTTGACATAATGGACCCTGCACTTGTGAGGTCGAAGCGTCTTAAGACTATGAACATAACAGGGCATATGAAAGAGTCTGATGTTTACACTATAATAGGAAGGAAGATAGGCAGCCTGCCTAAGACCAAGGATGTCAATAACGAGTCGGTTTACAGGTCTGCGAAGACAATCTGCAACACACCTGCTGATTATGCTGCTTTCGTTGAGGAGATGACATCTTTGCAGAAGACAGAGTTTGAGGTCATACAGAATCTCAAAGAGGCTGAAAAGAAGAGTAGTCTGGAAGAAGTTTTAAAGCTTGTCAAGCTCAACTATAAAACTCTTAGGAGTGTTATCGAGAATATTAACGTATCTCAAGAGGTAAGGATGGATTCCAGGAAGGATCCGTCTTCTATCGTCAAGCACGTTGATAAGGTGTATTCGGCTATAAAGAATATTAACACCATCGATGATTATCCTTTGACCAAGAACCATATCGAGACTGTTAAGGTGGATACTGCAAAGAGCCCTACTAAGAAGGGCATACAGCAGCTTGGTGAGTTCGTCTATACGCAGCTTTCCAAGGAGCCTCAGGTAGGTTTTGTGGTCGGAGTTGGCGTTATGGAGGACATTCTTGGCATGCTGCTGCCAATAGGCACCAGCCTCACTTACAAGACTAGTGATAATAAGATAGAAATCACAGGTGCCGTAAAGCCCTCTGGCGGCATAGGCACTGCTGAGATAGAGATGGCTGTTGAGATGATGAAGCAGTCCGCTCAAGAGGCTTTGGTACTGGTTGAGAATTACCTGCAGGCGCTCTGCCCTAAGGATAATATTGCTAAGATAATAGGTGAGTTCCTAGAGGGCTACACGATAAACCACCAGCTGTTGACAGCGCAGTATACTGGAGGCGGCCCCAGCGCAGGTTTTGCTCTGACCATAAACACTTTGTCTGTGATATTCAACATTCCTGTGTTTAATGATTTCGGCATTACTGGCGCTCCGTGGACCAAGGGCGTTACCAAGGGGGATGTCGGCTCATCGGTTATAATCGGGGGTCATTCTAAGAAAGCGGAGAAAGTGCTTCAATATCTTGAGAGGATGTATATGCCTCAGAAGAACTACGAAGACATGGATATTGACTTCTTGGTCGGTTATTGGGAGGAGAAGAAGGACATACTTGGCGTTAAGGATTTCAGGAGCTTGGTTCCGGAGGTCATCTGCATTGATGACACGCATAAGAGTGCTGTCCATGAGCTTATACAGAAGAGAATAGATTACAAGAAGGACATGTTCCTGTATTACTCCAAAGATACGGATATGTTGGCTAGGAAGGAAAAAGAGATAGATGCGCTTGGGCAGAAGGTAAAAGATTATTCTGAAGTGGAGATTATCAGAAGGTTTGAGTGCATAAAGAGCTATATTGAGAGCAAAGATTCCAGGAAGGCTTACAAGAGCATGGATGAGATTTTCAAGTATTGAGCCCCAAGTCGGTACATCATCATTCCTTTACAGGGGTTGTCTGAAGTTCTTAAAAAGTTTTCTAAACTGATTGAAGATTAGGGAGCATTTCTCATTTGACAAAAGATTTATAAGCATTATGCAAAATCCTTAAGGGCTATGGCAAAATTTTTTAAAAATTTGCGTAAAAACCTGGTGCCTATCTGCCTAGCCGGAACATTATTGGCTGGAACGAGCTGTGCAGATTTTTATGCTGAAAATACTAAAATAAAGGCTGGCAGCCTGGCAGTTTTGGTAATAGACATGCAAGACTATTGGTTGAAAGATGTTAACAAAAAGGAATTAGAAACAGAGTTGCCATACCAAGCAGAAGTCTTAAACTATTGTAAGGATAACAACATCCCTGTTTTTGTGATAGAATACGAGCACTGTGGACCTACTACGGCTTACTTATCAAACAAGCTGAAAGACATGCCTAAGAAAGAGTATGTTACAAAAACAAGCCGAAGTGCTTTCGAACGCACAAACTTGGAAGAAAAGCTTAAGGCATCAGGCGTGGACACTTTAATACTCATGGGAGTGTACGCTTCTCACTGCGTAAAAGGCACGGCTGAAAGCGCTTTAGGTGCAGGATTTGACATAGTCACTTCTAAAGACCTGATAGCTGACAAAAAAAATTCAGACAATCATAAACCCGAAGAGAATGTTGAATGGTACAAGAAGCACGGCGCATACTTTGACAGCTATAAACAAATTTTAAGCAGAATAAACAATAATGGTTAAGTTTAAAAGCCGGCCGTTCTACAGCATCTTCTTATGAGAGAGTTCATACTATTAGCATTGAAAGCGAAAACATCACCAAACATAAACTTAGATGACTTAGTCGGTGAAGGAAGACTTGACCTTGTATGCAGGGTAGTTTCTAGCGCACTATTCTTATCCCACAAGATAAGGAGAGATACTGTGATACACGTGGCAATGTCCGGGCCGAGGCTGCCTCCGAAGATGGTAAGCTTTTATGGTAGCACATGGGCAGGCATCACACCAGACGAGAAAGCTATCGCTGAAACCATAAAAAAAGCGTTAAGCAAAGGCGCAAGCTTAGCACTAGGCGAAGAAAAAGACGTACAGCCCGGCGTGAAAGTAGCAAAAAAAGCTTTCGAAACTTTAGTAAAAGAAAAATCTGAGACATCACAGCTAATATACCTACATCCTAAAGGAGAAGATGTGAGAACTTTCAAATTCGAACAAAACCCTGTCTTCGTACTAGGTGACTTTTTAGGCCTTCCGAAGAAAACTGAGAAGTTCCTTGACCGCTTAGGCGCTAAGAAGATAAAGCTCGGGCCTAACGTGCTGTTCTCATCGCACTGCCCAGTGATAATGCACAACGAATTGGATAGAAAAGAAGTATATTAGAGGGTTGAATTTTATCAGGCCAGTATCTTTCCCCAGCCTATAAGCCTCCACCTGTCTCCAAGTTTTCTTGAGATCGTTACCCTGCCACCTTGGTTGCAGCATACTGGTATCTTTAGCATTGTGTGGAATTTGTCTTTTGATATTTTATCGACAATCCCTACTGTTGCCGAGGAGTTAACGTTTAGCATGAGGAATTCCCTTTCTTTTACCGGCTCTACCACCAGTTCGTCTTTTGCTCCGACAACCCTTTCCAGCAGGTGCGGCTCTAGTTCGAACTCGTACCATACTTTCGGCAGCTTGTTCGGCAGGCCTGCCACGTTTCCGGTTAGGCTGTCTGATTTTACTATTGCCGGGTCTAGCAATGTTAGAACCCCTATTGAGCCTCCTGGTATCACTTTGTCTACTGATTCTCCGCCTGTTTTAAGCCCTACAATTTTTGTTATGACAGGCTGGTAGGATAGTTTGCCTTCTTTTTCTTTTTTCAGGCCCGGCCTTATTTCTATTTCATCATTTAACTTGAAGGCCCCTTCTTTCAGTGCTCCGCCTATGACGCCACCGACTAGACCTTCTATCTGCGCTCCTGGCCTGTTGATGTCGAAGCTTCTTGCTATGAACATTAATGGGTCTTTGTCTACGTCCCGTTTTGGTGTTTTCATGACTTCTTCGATTGCTTCGATGACTGCGCTTATGTTTACGCCGTGCTGCGCTGATGTGGGTATTACCGGGGCGTTTTCCGCTATCGTGCCTTTTATGAATTTTTTTATCTGCTCGTAGTTTTTCAGGGCGTCTTCTTCTGATACTAGGTCTATCTTGTTTTGGATTATGACTATGTTTTTGATGCCTATTATGTTCAGCGCCATGAGGTGCTCTTTTGTCTGTGGCTGCGGGCATGGCTCGTTTGCTGATATCAGCAGCAGTGCGCCGTCCATTATCGCTGCCCCTGAGAGCATGGTTGCCATCAGGGTTTCGTGCCCTGGTGCGTCTATGAAGCTTACTTTTCTTAGTGGTGTGCATGATGATTTGCAGTTCGGGCATGTTGCGCTTGTTGTGTAGCAGTCTGGCTTGCAGTTCGGGCATTTGTAGAATACTACGTCGGCATATCCTAGCCTTATCGTGATCCCTCTTTTTATTTCTTCAGAATGCTCGTCTGTCCATTTGCCGGAAAGCCTGTAGACTAGTGTTGTTTTTCCGTGGTCTACGTGGCCTATGAGGCCTATGTTTATTTCTGGTTGGCCTAAGTGTACGCCTATTTTTGTTTCTTCAGGTGTTTTTGTTGCTTTTGGTTTTCTTGTTCTTTTGGTTTTCTCTTTAGGCTCAACACTTTCTTTGCTTTCGGTTTTTTTTCTTGGCATTTTGTCAAAGAATAGCGAGTTACTTTGTTTTTAAACCTTTTGGAAAAAGAGGCCTAGTCTGACTCGTACCACGGGTAAGGTATAGAGCTGCGGGGGTATTTTAGCAGCCATTCTAAGCATTTTAGGTCTCGTTGTTTTTCCTTTAGAAATCTTATTTTTGATACTTCCTCTTTTAGTATTGCTGTGCCCGGGTCTATTATGTATGGTTTTTTTGATTGAGAGATTATTATATTGCGTGGTGTTAGGTCTAGATATGCAATTCCTCTTTGATGTAGCTCTTTTACTGCTGATTCTAGCATTTTTTGGTTTTCGCTTCCTGTGATAAATGCTTTGGGCAGTCTGATTGCTGAGTCTTTTATTTGTTCTAGTGTCTTTCCTGGGATGTATTCTTTTAACAGCCCTACAACATCACCATATGGGGAGTCTAGTTGGCAGAGCTTGCGCTGGTCGTAAAACTCTATCCTTTGTACTATTCCATCTATCCCTTGTGCTCTTTTCAGCGCTTCATTCTCTTTTAGTATATGGCGCAAAGTCCATTTATCGTTTGGTGCTGAGAATTTTATAATCCTGTAACGTTTCATGTCTTTGACTTGGTAAACCACACAGGACGCCGGGGTAAGTCTTGATACTGTTTTGAATCCAAGGTTTTTTATCAGGTTCCGGTATTCTTCTTCTGCCATATTGTTAAAACTGTTTTGTTTGTATATAAGAATAATAACAAATCTAAGCTGATGTTTGTTTGCCTTCTATCGTGATGTGTGGCCCTTCTTTTACTACTTTTATGAACTCCAAGTCGTTTATCACCAGGTCGTTTCCTGGCAAAAGGTAGTTCACGTTAAATCCTTTGAGAATTATCTTGTGCACCTTGTCGTACTCTATTATCTCTTTAGGTACAACGTTCTTCTTATGCGGGTCGTTAACGTCAAACAGTGCTATGAAGCAGGGCTTCGTGTCAGAACCTTCTTCACCTTTTTTTCTGCCAACGATGATGCTCTTGGTTTTGTATTTCATATTATTATTTCTTCTCTTCTTTTTTCTTTTCTTCCTTTTCAGGCTTTTCTTTCAACTCTTCTTTTGGCTTAGGCTCTTCTTTTTTCTCTTCTTTTTTCTCTTCTTTTTTCTATTCTTTTTTCTATTCTTTTTTCTCTTCTTTTTT
>JAUYDG010000095.1 GCA_030691925.1 Nanobdellota archaeon | reverse complement strand
AACAACCCTCTGCAAGTGCGAAACCGTGGCCAGGTAATCCGTCCTGTCGATATTCTGCGATATGCCTCTTCTTCCACCGACCCATGAGCCTGTAGCCATGGCGCTCAAAACTCTTGACGTCAAAAGCTTATCACGTATGATTATCTTGACGGACGAGAACTTTCCTCTCTTGACAAGCCTCTGGAAGTTGTAAAGTATATCGTTAACCAAGACCCTCAAGTTAAGCCTGAACAGCTCAGCCATCAAGTCACCGCTAAGCTGTAGCTGCTTGTTCATGTAGTGGTCCTTGTCATTAGGCGCCAAACCCTCTTGGGACACCATCAATAATCTCCTGACCAGCTTGCAAAGATTGTAAGCCTTAAGCATCCTGCTCTTCTCAGTCAGCCCTATATGTGGAAGCAAGTACTTGTCGAGGTTTTCCCTTGTCTTCTCAATCTTAATCTCTCTTGGCTGTGCCACTTTTATCTTCTTAGCGATGAAATCCAAAGCGTCATCTTCCGTCTTCAGCTCCATGGAGTTGTACAGGTTTATGAAAATGTTATCATAATGCTTATCACCGCAGATGAACTTTGTAATGTCCTGGTCCTTTGTCAAGCCTAAAGCCTTGATGACAGATATGACCGGTATCCTCTTGAACCTGGTAAAGCTTAGGTATATCAGGCCGTCTTTCATCTGCTCTAAAACATGAGGTATCCTGTAAGAGCCCCTTGCCGAGAACATCTTGGCAGTAAACTTGCTAGGCCCTGTCTTGTGCTCATTGATGAAAACCCTGTTAGAAGCCAAGTCTTCCACCATTATCAATACTCTCTCATTACCATTAAGGATGAAGTATCCGCCGGTATCCTCAGGGTCTTCTCCGTGCTTTATCAAATCATCCCGGCTCATGCCGCTAAGGTGGCAGTACTTCGATTTCAGCATGATAGGCAGCCTGCATATTTGAGTGCTAAAAGTTTCCCTCTGAACACCGTCTACATGGGCGCTTATGTTAAGGTACAGTGGAGCAGCATAAGTCAAATTCCTAAGCCTAGCCTCACCAGGATAGACGTTTCTCTTGCTGCCGTCAGCTTCCGTGATCTGCGGCTTCTCGACGCTTACCTTGTCAAACCTTATCCTGAAATCCTGAACTTCAGGGGGTATTATCGTAGGTGTTATCTCCCCGACTTCCTCGATTATGCTATGAATCTCCTTATCCACGAAATGGTTGAAAGATGCTATGTTAGAATCTATGATAGAATAATCCTTGAAATACTTCTCGATAAGCACTCTTCTAGGATTAGACATCTGCGACCACCCTGTAATAAACCGACTCGCCGCATGTAGCGCTCTTCCTGACAATCTTTATAACGTCGCCAGGCTCCAAGTTCTCCATCTCTCTGATAGCCGGATCCTTCTTAAGAATTTTAGGGAGCTGCTTTTTAGAGATGTTATAGCTGGCAAGCAGCTTATCAATCTCTGCCGCGCTTAGCTTCATATGCTTTGGAACGAACTCGTGCTTTGACACGTCGAATTTTGGCATTTTTTTATCCTCGGAATTTTTTAACGGGCCGGATGGGATTTGAACCCAAGACCACCTGATGTCTCCCTTAGTTGGTAAAAGTTTCACCCCAAACTTTGATGACCATGATTTTTTTTCATCTTGTTTTACAGGTGCTCTACCAAGCTGAGCTACCGGCCCAACGCCCTGACCGGGATTCGAACCCGGGTCGCGACCTCGACAGGGTCGCATGATTGGCCTCCCGTTTTTCGAGATTAGGCCGGACTACACTATCAGGGCATACACTCCTTTCTATAAGCAGTAGCTAACCCAAATCAATTCAGAGATGATTTCCTGGCGTCGTTTTCATGATTTTGCCTATAGAAGTGTACCATTCAGACGTTTCTGAGAAATATGTATATTTATAAAGCTTTCTATTTTATAGCTGTCTATCTACCTTTAGACTTATATAAGCGCTCATCATATATAAAGATTGTTGTATTAAAAAAGAAGAAAAAAAGTTACGCCTTTTTAATCTTCAAGATTGCATAACTTTCTAACGGCGTACCTCTCGGATGGACTTCTACCGCGGTTATGCTCAAGCCCTCTATAACCATAGTCTCACTTTCCTTAAGCTTGCTATTAAGGGAGTTTCCCACGTCGACAAGTACGTAGTTGCTAGGCGAAGAGTATTCAACCTTGTTAAGCCTTATCCTGACGCTTTCGACAATCTTCTCAGAGCCAACCTGGCTGAACAAGTACTCATCAAGTCCTGGCGCGTAAGCTTTTGACAAAACCTTCACTATCCTGTTTCCTGATTCTGTTGCATACTCTGTCTCCAGGACAGTGACTTCCAAGCCATTGACTATTTCCATGAACTTAGTCCTCTCAATGACCCTTTTTACGCCGTCAACGCTAACAGTTGTCTTACCGCTGCTATCAAGCTCCAAGAAAACCAAAGTCTTCCCGCCTATACGCTCGCTGGTCCCCTGCTTCAGCAGATACTCGTCCTCGCTGAGCACTGCCTTCCTGCAATCAAACGTTTCCTTGCAGTCAGCGCAGTCGCACTTCTCTCCAACGTCGCATTTGCCATCCAAGTTACACAACGGTTTCTCAGGCTCTTTCGTCTCGTCCGGGCCGATCTTGATTTCAACCTTCTGCCCACAGCCGGCTACGAACAAAACAAAGAGCAAAAATACTACAATCAATTCTTTTTTCATTGTGATAAGTCTAGGGAGCTACTGGTATTTAAAACTTTAGAAGAATTATTCGAAGATGCGAATAGTTCAGAATTAAAAAACTTTCTCAGATAGGATTATATGTAAGGTAAAGGCCTAGACGCGCTGACTTCCCCTCAAAGAGAGTTATGAGCCATTTCTGTATGTGCGAAGACACCCCGTTAGCCTTGTTCAACCAATAATTCCGCAGATAGTCTGTTATATGCGAACTAAGCAACAACTCATACTTTATGACAAACTCATCAGAGCTTAGCTTCTTAGGATCACTTCTTTCCAGGTCGACGGACCAGTAGCCTTTGCAGTCAACAACCCTGAATTCCTTAACGCTTATCCCATTTTTTTTAAGAGCTTCCAATTCCGCATACCAAGATGAAATATCGGCATATGACGGTGGCTGCAATCCTGCAAGATCTTTTAGATCACTTCTTGGATATGAGTCTAACATGTGGTGATAAGAAGGATGTATATGATAGTGTATAACTTCATTTGGCTTAGGCGATTTTTTTAATATTACAGATATTTCCGGCTTGAAAGTCCCCTGAGACCTGTCTTTGCCATAATCAACCAGCTCTCCTGTTCCTGTGATATAATACCATCCGTCCTCCTTCTGGCCTTCTGATGCAAGGTTTTTGAGCTGCTGCAGAACTTCGCTTTCTTTGAGCTTGTAGACTATTCCGGTCTTATCTGTAGATACCACTTTCTGGTCTATAGCATGCGCTACCGGAGATAGGGCTATCAGCGCCGATGCTACAATGGCTGTTAATGTTTTGGTTTTCATGGCAACAATGTCCCTCAGTTTTAAACTTTATAAACCTTACTATTTTTACTACCAATAAGTAGTTTTAATTTTTGTTTGCGCCAGCAATACTTATATACTCCCACAAAAAACCTTTTTCTTATAAAATGGAACGCACAAAATGGTGGGGCTGGGGCCTTGAAAACAAATCGTATGGGCTAAAAGAGAACAAGAAGATACTCAGCTATCTGCAAGAAAAGCTAGAACTTGACCCAAAAGAATACCTTGCATTAAAATTCGAAGGCATCCAACTACCGCAGACAAGCATCCCAAAAGAAATAATCGCAGAGATGAGCATGCTCACAAAAGTTTGCACTGACAAGTATGAAAGGCTAACCCACTGCATGGGCAAAGGCTACAAAGACCTGACAAGGATAAGAAAAGGGGAGATAAGCAAAGCGCCAGAAATCGTTGCATACCCTGAAAGCTGCGAAGAGCTAGAAAAAATATTGTCCTACGCGAAAGAAAAAAAGCTAAAGATAGTGCCATTCGGAGGGGGAACAAGCGTAGTAGGCGGAGTAGAAACAACCTGCGAAGGCACGATATGCATAGACATGAAAAAGCTCAACAAAATACTTAGCATAGACAATATCTCCCACACAGCAAAAGCCCAAGCAGGAATACTAGGCCCGGAACTAGAAGAAAAACTCAACCAAGAAGGCTTCACACTAGGGCACTTCCCGCAATCATTCGAACACTCAACACTAGGAGGCTGGATAGCTACGAGAGCAGCAGGGCAAAACTCCACAAAATACGGCAAGATAGAAGACATGATAGAAGCACTAACAATGCACTACCCCGACGGAAAGATAACAACAAAAACAACACCAGCATCAGCATCAGGTCCGGACATAAAACAGCTGATAATAGGATCAGAAGGGACGCTAGGAATAATAACAGAAGCAACAATAAGGCTGCATCCCATACCAGAATCAAAACATTACTGCGGCTTCCTATTAAAAAACTTCGAAGAAGGAACAGAAAGCCTAAGGACTATAATACAAGCTGAAATAATCCCAGCAGTAGCAAGGCTGTCAGATCCTGAAGAAACAAAAGCAATGATGAAACTAGGATCCTCTGAAAAAAACTTCCTGGAAAGCCTCGTGAAAGACACCCTAAAATTCTACCTGAGAAAAAAAGGTTATGGTGAAGAAGCATGCATGCTCATACTCGGATTCGAAGGACCAAAAGATAAGGTAAAGCTGGACTTCAAAAAATCAAAAAAAATCATCAAAGGAACCTACCTAGGAAAATCACCAGGCGAGCAATGGCACAAAAAAAGATTTGAACTACCTTACCTAAGGGACGAGATGCTAGACCTTGGAATACTGGTAGACACGCTGGAAAGCGCAACAAACTGGAGCAACATAATCAAGCTGTACAGCAAAACGAAAGAAGCAATCGAACAGGCAATAGGCTCCTACAACGTAAAAGGATTCGTGCAGACACACATCTCCCACTGCTACACAGAAGGGGCATCACTATACTACACCTTCGTAGCCAAAGAAATAAAGGGAAAAGAGATAGAGCAATGGACCGCAATAAAAAGAAAAGCAACACAAGCCATACTCGAAAACGGAGGAACGATAAGCCACCACCACGGCATCGGCCTGGAGCATGCTGACTGGACAGAAGCCGAACACGGAAAAAAAGGAACGGAACTATTAAAAAAGATGAAAGAATGCCTTGACCCGGATAACATACTCAACCCAGGAAAGCTGATAAGATGAAATACCTAATAGACCCGAACTACGTAACACCGCTGCCATACAGCCTGCTGTCTGATACGCTAGCATACGTAACAGGCTTCGAATTCATAAGAGACCTAAACCTGACATACAGGCTCAACGAAAAGGTGTTCTCAGAATTCGACGGCGCAGACTTCAACTTGGTCCTATCCGGCCTTTTCAAAGGAGAGCAAAACGAGCCAAGATGGAAGAAAGTAGAGAAGATAAAAGACGAAGAGTGGGACATGTACGCCTTCCACGGAGGCCACGAACTAGTAAACGAACAGTTCAAGCACATGGAAACAAACCTGGCAGAAGATACAGACTTAACCAGGCAGAAGATACGCTCACAAATACAAGTGGCAAAAGAACTGGCAAACACAATGAACACCATCATAGTATACCACCCAGGCATGGTGCAGAATAAACCAACCAACTTCAAAGCCACGCTGAAAAACCTGGAATTCGCGCTGAAAGAAGCAGAAAACTACATGCTGATAGCTATAGAAAACATGCCTCGATGCAACAAAGGATACTACATAGGGTCTGATTACAGAGACATCAAACAAATACTTAAAGAAATAAACAGCCCTAACCTAGGAATGTGCTTCGACTGGGGGCACGCGAACAACTACGCAAAAACCTTCGCACAAGAAACCAACAGAAAAGAAGAGTACATAAAAAACTTCTCCCACCACAAGGAAATAATAGAAGAGCTCAATGAAAAAATAATCTACGCGCACATACACTACAACAGAAACCACCTGATTGCTGACCCAAGCGAAAGAGAAGATGAACACATGCCACTAACAAGGATGAAAGTAGAAGAAATAAAAAACTACAGGGAAACAATAAGAGACCTTGTCAAAAAAACGTCTATAAAAAAATATGACATGATGATGCTGGAGCTTATACCAAAAAAAGTATTCGGATTTTACACTATCTGGCCGACAGGCTCCACAAGAAAAGAGCAGTACAAAAGCCTGGAATTTCTGAAAGTATTCGTTGGGAAATGAAAAGAGACCTAGAAGGCATGTCAAGAAAAGAATACGAAATCCTTGTGATAGGTGGAGGAATAAACGGGGCGGCGACAGCACATGATGCTGCGCTTAGAGGGCTGAAGGTAGCGCTGATAGAAAAAAATGACTTCGGCTGGGCGACAACATCAGCGACATCAAAATTAGCGCATGGAGGGCTAAGATACCTGAAAAATTTTGAACTAAGCCTTGTGAGGGAATCGCTAAGGGAAAGAAGGATACTCGCAAGGATAGCACCGCACTTAGTATACCCGATACCATTCATGATACCCTTATACAAGGCAGGAAACAAAAAAGTAAAAATAAAACTGGGAATGATGCTGTACGACTTACTGTCATACGACAAAAAATGGGCTGAACACGAAGAGCAGAAGATACCCAGCCACAAGATATTAAGCCCAGGAGAAGCTATTAAGGAAGAGCCAAGGATACTAACAGAAGGGCTGACAGGAGCAGCCAAATATTATGACTGCCAGATACTAAGCCCGGAAAGGCTGTGCCTAGAGTTCATATTGACAGCAGCAGGCAACAAAGCAGATGCAGCAAACTACGCAGAAGCCGAAAAAATAATAATAGCAGACAACAAGGCAAGAGGCGCCATAGTAAGGGACAATACCAACGGTAAAAAGTACGAAATAAAATCCGATATAATTGTTAATGCTACAGGCCCATGGCTGGACAAAATGATAAAAACATATGATGAGCGGCATGAGCCGATGATAAGAGGCACAAAAGGGATACACATCGTAATCCCCAAGATATGCAACAACGCAGTAGTCCTCGCAACAAAAGAAGGAAGAAACTTTTTTATGATCCCATGGAGAGGGTACAGCCTGATAGGAACAACTGACACAGATTTCAACGGAGACTTAGAAAATGTATACGCAAATGAAAAAGATATTCTAGGCCTGATAAAAGAAACAAACGAAACGTACAACTCAAACCTCTCAATAAAAGACGTCGCATTCAGCTACGCCGGAGTAAGACCGCTTATAAAAGAAGAAGGCAGAGAAACGGAAGTCTCAAGAAAATACGAAGCAAGAGAAAGCAATGGCATAATCCACATAGCAGGGGGAAAACTAACAACAGCAAGGGGCATGGCAGAAAAAACAGTAGACCTAATCGTAAAAAAACTTGGCAAGAAAGCAGGATGCAAAACAGAAGAAACACCTCTGCACGGAAGCACAATATCACATGCAAAATACCTAAAACAGCACCTGAACAGCAGAAAAGACAAAAAAATCACAGAACCATTAATGCACTTATACGGCTCGAAATATGGGGAAGTGCTAAAACTTGCAGAAAATGACGAGGTAAAAGCGCAAACGCTCTATGCTATGGAAGAGGAAATGGCACTAACTCTGGAAGATGTCATGCTAAGAAGAACAGGAATAGCAACAACAGGCTATCCACCAATAAGCTTAACTTTAAGAGTGTTCAAAATGATGAGCTCCTATTACAGCTGGGATAAAGCAAAAAAAGAAGAAGAGATTAAAAAACTGGAAGAGAGGCTAAAAATAAGAAAATGGTAAGCCTAGAAGACCTTGGACTTTCAGCAAAACACAAGCCAAGCGAAAAAGTATACAAAAAACTAGCGAAGCTAAGCAAGTTCATGATAGAGAACGTGCTGAAAGACTCATTCGAAATGTATGGCACAGAAAACCTGAGAGAAGACCATTACCAGATGTTCCTCTGCGACCACAAGTTCTACACAGACCCGATACTGTGCCAGATGGCAGTAGTCCTATCGTCTGGAAATGACAAACCAATACCCGCACCAGCATACAAAACTTACGTCAAAAGCAAAACACTAGGGCCCGTAATGATAAAACTGTTCTCGTACCCCATATACGGCAAGGAAGACGGATACGACGACAGGGAAAAATCAATACAATACTCGGTAGAATGCTTCCTAAAACAGGAAAGGATACTCGTATTCCCAGAAGGCAAGATAGCCCATGACGGACTGCTAGACGAAGGAAAATTAGGCTCTGCAGAGATAGCATGGAGAGCCTACCACAAGATACAGGAAGACGAAGCCTTGAGAAACAAAAAGAAAGGCCTGAAAATAATACCCATGGAAGTGTCATACTACCCGGTAGCTGGAATACCTTGGAAGCAGATGAAAAAAATGACAGTAAGGTTCGGAGAACCGTTCGACTTCGAAAAAGAAGTGGTACAAAAAATAAGAAACTACTACGGCCCAAGATTCAACAACAACGAAAAGATAAGAAAAAGGATAATGTCCAGGCTGATGAGCAAGGTAATGAAATCAATAGGCTACATGACAGCCGTTAACATGGACAATGTACTATCAGAAATGCTGTACG
>JAUYDG010000093.1 GCA_030691925.1 Nanobdellota archaeon | reverse complement strand
CATTGTTAAACTATTAGAAGGATTTGATGACAAGAATGTAGTTGCTAAATGCGCAGTAGGTTTTACAAAAGATGGTAAAGATTTGAAAATTTTCATCGGAGAAGCTGAAGGATTGATAGTAAGCCCTCGAGGAGAGTCAGGTTTCGGTTGGGACCCTATCTTCCAGCCTAAAGGTTATAACAAAACTTTTGCCGAGATGAGAAGCGAAGAAAAGAACATTATCTCCCATAGGTGCAAAGCCTTAAAAAAGTTTAAAGATTACTTAAACAGTTAAGGCAGTGAAGAGAATCTTGTGAAAGACAGCAGCCAATTAATTACTAGTAACATGAGGACTATTGATATCAAGTAAGGTGTTAATGTTATTTTTACGTTTTTGTATATCTGTTGGCTTATTTCTTTGTAAGCGTTTTTTAATTCCTCTTTTGTAGTTGTTTTGTAATACTTACCGCCTGTAAGATTTGCTATGTTTTCAAGCGTTGCTTCATCGAGTTGTGTTAGATCGCCTCCTTCTCCGAAGAAGCCACCGCCTTCAGGTGTGCCCATGCCAATGGTATTGACTGTTACGAATAAGTTTTTTACATAATCTATTGCTTTTTCAACAGATATGCCGACGGTGCTTTGGCCGTCTGTTAAAAGTATTACTGACCTAGACTTGTTCCCTTCTACGAGCAAAAGGTTTGACGCAGTTATTATCGCAGAGCCTATGTCTGTTCCGCCCGTGGGTTTTAATTCTATGTTGTTAATCGCAGTTTGTGCTTTTCCATGATCATCTGTTAAGGTTTGCTCTATAAAACTAGCACCTGCAAATGATACTACGGCAACTTTCGAATTTATCGGTAATGAGCTCACAAACTCTGACGCTGTCTCTTTAGCCACGATTAATCTGTCAGGAGTTATATCTTGTGCTGACATGCTTGATGAAGCGTCTATCGCTAACGCAAAATCAATGTCTGTGTTTGGCCCTACATACCATAGGTTTGTACCTGCTGCTGAAAAAACTAAACAGAGGAATATAAACACCCTCAGTGATAACTGAAGAGGGTAAGAAGGGATAGTGGTAGGTTCGAAAACTCTTGCTGCCGCTTCAAAATTTGAAAATATCAACGATTCTTTCTTTTTGTGCTTCCAATCGTAATAATGGGCTACGAACATTAAAGGTATGATTAGCAAAAACCATAAAAACACAGGATTATCAAAAGTTACGTCCATATGCCTTCCTCCTGTTAAAAAATGTTATAATCGGTTCGATGAATGATTCACTTGTGTCCAGTTTTAAGAAGCTTATTCCTAATTTTAAAAAAAAGTCTTCTAAGTTTTTTTCTTGCTGTTTAACATACTCTGCATAACGTTCTCTAACCTTTTTACCGTGTATATACATTCTCCTGTCTGAAAATGGGTCTTTTAACATCACCGCTCTTTTAGCTTTAGGGAGTACAGAATCTGCAGGGTCTCGTACCATGAACGTTATTATATCAAATCTTTCTGCATTAACCCTTAATGTTTCTTGCCATTCCTGCCCTTTTAATCCGAGAAAATCTGTTATTAAGACTATCATAGAGTGAGGCTTCATGTAAGCTAACGCAAATTTAAAGGCCTGGTTGATATCACAGCCACCACCATAATTTTTTGGGTCTAACAAAGTTTCGATTAAACGGTAATATTGCGTAAATCCCCCTTGAGGCGGGGATTGTTTTATAATCTTGTTGCTAAAAAGCATGTATCCTACCTGGTCAGCGTTTTTTACCATTATAAAAGCAAGTGATATCACGAGTTCTCCAGCGTATTCAGCCTTTAGTTTTTTTCCGGTAGTGAATATCATGCTGTTGCTGACATCTATCATGAATAATACATCAAGGTTTCTCTCTTCTAAGTATTCTTTTGATAAAAGTTTGTTCGCCCGAGTTGAAGCCCTCCAGTCTATCGTTGAAGCATCCTCGTTCTGATTGTATTCGACGTAACCATCAAACTCTACCCCTCTGCCCCTAAACCTGCTTTTATAGCTGCCTAGTAGTTTCCCGCCTAATGCTGACCTGGTTGTTATTTCAAAGGCCTTGATTACCGGTGCTACGTTTATCAGCATTCGTCTCATGATGTTCGTCCGTTACATTACAGGTATTTTTTTGAATATTTCATCTATTATTTCATCAGTGCTTATCTTTCTTGCCATTCCTTCGTAACTTAATAGTATTCTGTGTCTTAAAACTTCATACGCGATGTTTTTGATGTGTTGGGGTTTTACAAAAGATTCCCCTCGTACTAATGCGTCTGCTTTTGCCGCTATAGCCAACCCTATGGACGCTCTTGGGGAAGCGCCGTATTCTATATACTTCCCTAATGTTAGGCCGTATTTTTTGGGGTTTCTTGTTGAGTCGACTAGTTTTGTTATGTACACTTTTAGCTTTTCGCTTAAGAATATTTTTTTGGTAAATTCTTGCATGGCTATTATTTCTTTACCATTCGTTACAGGCTTCACGTTGTATGACTCGAATGATCTTACGCTTATGTTATTGTCTATTATAGTTTTTTCTTCATCCAGCCGAGGGTATTTCATTATTACTTTAAACAAAAACCTGTCTATTTGCGCTTCTGGCAGTTCGTAAGTCCCTGTAGTTTCTATCGGGTTTTGTGTGGCCATTACAAAAAAAGGTTCTGTTAGCATGTAAGTTTCTCTCCCTATTGTGACCTGTCTTTCTTGCATTGCTTCTAATAATGCTGATTGCGTTTTTGGTGGGGCCCTGTTTATTTCGTCTGCTAAGAGAAAATTTGTAAAGACTGGCCCTTTGATGACATAAAACCCTTTTCCTTCATGATAGGATATGACTCCTGTTATGTCGGTGGGCAACAAGTCGACTGTGAACTGGATTCTTTTGAAATCGCAACCTACAGCTACGGCTAATGTTTTTAGGAGTAATGTTTTTGCTATTCCCGGCACTCCTTCTAGTAAGACATGAGCGTTTGTTAACAAGCCTTTTATTAGGCTGTTCATCACCTCTTCTTGTCCGATAACAACTCTTGATAGTTCTTTTTTCAGATTTTTAATTAACACACCATACTTTTTTATTTTTTCCGTGTCTACTTCAGGCATTTTTATCTCCTCCTTTTATTTATCCTTCAGATTATTTATATTTAATTCTTTTTCAAGATCTAAAAATTGTTCATAAATCTCGTTCTTATAGCATGATGGGAGTTGCTCGTAAATTTTTGAGACTTCCATATATGCTTGTTTTGCTTTTATGGTTTGTTTAGATTTCAACGCTAGTTTCATTTGTAATAAGTACCTCATCGCTTTCTGGAGGTTTACAGCGTTTTGTATATCCTCGTAAAAAAGCACGATTTCCTTGAAGGTTCTTCTTTTGTTCTTGTCTGAAAGTGAGTTGCATATCGGGATTAGTGAGTAGTACAGTGTTTCTGCTTGAATCACATCTTTTTTTTCTGACAAAAGTTTCCTCCCGCAGGTTATAATATTGTTTATTTCATTAATCTTTTTGTTTTCTTTTATTCCTTTCCTTAATGTGAGGTAGATAAAGTAGAAGAAACCTTCAAGGGTGGGCTGTTCTTCGTCGAACAGGGATTTAAAACTTTTTTCTTGTTTATTCTGTTTAACATCCTTCAGTACCTTATTAAAAGATACTTTTTTGGGTATGCTTACAGGAGAAAGGTAACCTCTTACAGAATCCCAGACTGTTTCTGCTGTTTTTTCTATTGCTTTACTTACCTTATCTTGGATTGTTTTCTTTTTTTCTAATTCTCTTTGCAGTTCTTTTTTGAACCTTGACAGCC
>JAUYDG010000054.1 GCA_030691925.1 Nanobdellota archaeon | reverse complement strand
TGCTTTGATTTTTTCATTAGTTAATTTTGATAAAAAATCTAAAATCTCTTTATTGAATTCCTCCGCTTTCTCAATTAACTCTTCAACATCATCTTTAGCTACATGAAAATCCACATAATACTGCTTATCTACTCTTTCTCTTTTAGCAAAAGATATATTTGAATTATCAATATCAAATACTTTTCTCAACAAAATTATCGATGCAGCATGATTCTCACTTTTTATTCCTACTCTGAATAACAATGCCAGCAAGCCATTATACATGCTATAATAAGCAAGATAAACCGCCTCTTCTAATTTATTATTCTCAAATAACAGTTTTGCAGAAATCAAATTACTTTCAGATTTTGCTAAATACGATTCTTTTATCTCTTCACTTGACTCTACAACTTTTAATTTCCCTTCCTTCTTTAATTTAGCCAAAAAATTCATTCTTTTCATAAAACTCTTCAACCCCTTTGATTATAATATGATTTTTTTCTATTTCTTTTATTAATAAATTTTTTCTGTCATAAGCACCGATTTTAATACTTAGTTTTGAATCAATTCTTTCTAAATCTTGTTTTATCTTTTTGTCTTTTGTTTCTATGTAAATGTCAACGTCGCTATCTTTTTTTGCTTCATGTTTCGCATGGCTACCAAAAAGAATAGCTAATTCGATATTCTTGTCCTTCTGAATTTTTTCAATTACTTTCCTTAAATAAGGATATTTTTTAAGTGTTTGAATAAGTTTATAATATTCAGCCATAAATGTGTAATATTTTGCCTCGGGATTCTTTTTTATGAAGTAAACCTTATTTTTTCCTTCTTCATTATAATCAACAACATTCTCTCTAAAAAGAATTTTTATTTTCCTTAAAACAGTCATATGATTCACACCAATCTTACTAGCCAAACCCCTCACATGACCCTCCCCTTTTAAAAGCGCATTCACAATTTCCAGTCTGTAATCTTTTAGTTCCATATGGAACATATATGTTACAACTAATATTTAAACATTTCGTTTCTTACCAAACGGTAACATTTGAAACCATATGAACTTTTTAAAAACCAATTATTTTTCGAGCGAAAGGTATAAAAGACTAAAAGTATAAAAGAAGTGTATGTTAGTCGATGTTCACGCGCACATGGAGCATAAGGCTTTCGAGCCAGACCTTACGGAAGTGTTGGAAAGGGCGAAACAAGCCGGTTTAACCGCTGTTATCAGCAGTGGCACTAACTATGAGCTTAACGTGAAGACTTTGGATTTGGCAAAAAAGTTCCCGATTATAAAGCCTGCTTTGGGATTATACCCTGCAGATGCCTTAAGGCTTTCTGAAGAAGAGTTTGAGAAAAGTTTGGATTTCATAAAGGCTCATAGAAAAGAGATTATCGCTATTGGTGAAATAGGGTTAGATTTTCAGGAGGCCAAGGGCAAGGAAGAAGAACAGGAGAAAAATTTTTCAAGGTTGTTACAGCTTTCTGAGGAGTTAAAGCTACCAGTGATAGTTCATTCTCGTAAGGCTGAGGAGAAAGTTATCGAGGTTTTGGAAGGTTTTAAGGCCAAGAAGGTTGTCATGCATTGTTTTTCTGGCAGCATGAGCCTTGTTAAGAGGGCAGAGGATAATGGCTGGATGTTCTCGGTTCCTTGCAATGTTGTTTTTTCCGAGCACTTTCAGAACTTGGTCAGGCAGGTTTCTGTCAGCCAATTATTAACGGAAACAGATGCTCCTTTTCTTCCTCCTGTGAAAGGACAGAGGAATGAGCCTATGAATGTTGCCTTTACTGTCAAAAAGATTGCTGAAATAAAAGGCTTGGATCCTGAAGAGGTTGAGAAGATAGTCTTCATGAATTTCAAGAAGATTTTTAGATAGAAAAGTATAGGCAAAACCGCAATAGCCAAATAAAAAGAACTAAAGCTTGAGGAAAATAATGTACGGTTTTTGATGCATCTCGTTTTTCGTATTCTAGAGCTTGAGCAGCCATTTAAAGGCAGGTATAATTTTTATATTTTTTCCATCCGATTCGATTTCTTCTTCCTGTTCATATGTTATTATAGTTCCTTCTTGCAGTTTGAATTTATTCATTGCTTCGATTAGGCCATTAATTTCTCGTTCTTTATTGTTTTTTTCTAGGGTGTAACAGACTTGTATTGCTTCGCTTATCTTTGTTCCTTCTTTTATTAAGAAGTCACATTCTCCTTTATCTGCATAGTAGTACGTTTCTTTGTTTCTTCTTTTCAGCTCTATGAATACTATATTTTCTAGAAGTCTGCCTCTGTTAGTTGAAAAGTTAAATCCTATAACCTGGCTAAATGCGGGATCTATGATGTAAATCTTTTTAGGTGCATTAAGCTGCTTTTTTATTGAAAATTCAAATTTTTGGAGTTCGAAAAATAGGAAGGAGTTATTTAGGTATGAAATATATTCTTTTACTGTTATTGAGTTTGCAAGCCCCAGAGAGGTTTTAAGGGCGTTGTAAGTAAAAGTTGATGAGATATTTGCTGATAGTATGTTGACAAGCTCTTTGAGTATTTTTTGTCTTCTAATTTCATACCTTGCTATGACATCTCTGTAGAGAATGTTTTCATAGACCGTTTTTATGTATTCCTTATCTTTGTTTTTAAGGTATTCTGGCATGCCTCCGTTTTCAAGATATTCTTTAAAGAGTTTTATCAGTTTTACCCTTTTTTCCGTTAGGTAAGGCCAGTTTTTTTCAGGATTTACCTTTTTGAACTTCAAGTATTCTGCAAATGAGAATGGGTATATTTCAAAAGGCTTGTACCTTCCTGTAAGCCTTGTTCCGAATTCCTTGCTGAGCAGTGATGCGTTTGAGCCCGTAATCACAACTTTTTTGCCTTGGTCTTGAAGCCTTCTTATAAACACTTCAAATTTTTCTATATTTTGCACTTCATCAAAGAAGTACAGCTTGGGGTTGCCGTAAATTTCAACTAGCACCTCGTTTAGTTGTTCAAAATCCTGTGCTTTGAACTCTATGAATCTCTCGTCCTCGAAGTTGACATAGCAGTATTTTTCTTTTTCATGAATAAGCTGTTTTAATATCGTTGACTTCCCGCTGCGCCTCACTCCGGTTAGTATGAGAACCCTGTTGTCGTTGAACCATTTCAGCACCTCATCCATGACGTCCCTTCTTACAGTCCCCCCTATTTCGAACCCTTCTGCTTTTTGCTGGGTTACTATTTGCCTTAACGCCTCCTTCGTTATCATGCTAATTATTAATTAGCACTATTATATAAATCTTTTTATTATCAATTAGCACTAGTAGCACATAGCAAGATGATGCTGGCTTAGTATAATCAGTTTTTTAGCATAATCTTTTCCCAACAGGCAATTTGGTATCAAAGCATAGATTAAGGTCTTGAGGCTGAATCTTCAGAGCAGAAAACTTTAGATTATAGTGACAATTTTACCTCGGAAGATCTTAACAGTGCGGAGAATCGCAGATTGCGGATTAAAAGACTTGAAAGCATGATAAAGAAAAAAGGAAATAAATCTCTTTATGCTACAGCTCCTCTTTTACGGATTTAATTTTTTTCAAAAACCTTTATAAATCATTAAGGGATTATTTCAAAGCCGTGGTATCAGACAAGATTAAAGCTGTTTTAGAGAAGCAGGGTTATCGTTTTGTAGGTAATCATTCTGCCTGCAAGATTTGTGAGTGGACCAGGAAGAGCTTGACAGACAAGGATGTTTGCTATAAGCAGAAGTTTTATGGTGTGAAGTCTCATCAGTGCTGCCAGATGACCCCTTCTGTTTTTTGCGTTAACAGGTGTGTTTTCTGCTGGCGCGACACCTCTTTGACTACGAAAAAAGATTTGGGGAAAAAAGTTGATGAGCCTAAAGATATAATTGGGGGCTGTATAGCTGCTCAGAGGAAGCTTTTATCAGGTTTTGGCGGGAATGATAAGGTTAACGCTAAGAAGCTGAGGGAAGCGCAGGATCCTAAGTATTTTGCGATAAGCCTTACCGGTGAGCCTACTCTTTATCCTAAGCTTGATGGCTTGCTGTCAGAGTTGAAGAAGCAAAAGAAGTGCTCTTTTCTTGTCACTAACGGCCTGTTCCCAAAGAGCTTGGAAAATCTTAGTGATTTGCCTGTTCAGCTTTACGTTTCTGTTGATGCGCCGAATAAGAGGCTTTATGATGAAGTTGACAGACCTTTGGCAAAAGATTCCTGGGACAGGTTTAATAAGACTTTGGGATTGCTTCCGAGCTTAAAAACAAGGAAAGTCCTTAGGCTTACTCTTGTCAAAGGGCTGAACATGGTTGATGCTAAGGGTTATGCCCAGCTTATTAAGAAGGCTGATCCGGATTTTGTAGAAATCAAGGCTTACATGTGGGTGGGGCATTCGAGGCTTAATCTGGAGCTGAAGAACATGCCTCTGCATAAGGATGTAAAAGCGTTTTCACAAAAGATTATAAAACTTACCGGGTTGGAGATGATAGATGAGAAGGAGAATTCAAGGGTTGTCCTATTATCAGGGAAGGATTCGAAGAAAAGGATGTTAAGCTTTTAGAAAATGGCAGAGTTCAAACTGAAAGGGTTTAGGAAGTATCCGTTATTAAAGGCCTATAAGCTTGACTTAAGTGTTAAAGGCAAAAGGGGAGGTCTAGAGAAGAAGTTTGTTGATCTTTTTAGATTCGAATGATCTTTCCTTCTGCTCCGGGGTTTATTACTAATGTGTCGCCTATCCTGTCCCTCATAGACGCTGTTTCGTGCAGGTGCCCGCAGATATGTAATACCGGTTTAAGTTCTTTGTCTATTTTTGTATAGCTTCTGCATCCCCTGTGCCCTTGATGTGACAGGAAGTCGCATCTTGTCCCGTATGGCGGCCCATGCGTTATTATCACTAGCTTAACGTCTTTTTTTAGTGTTTTCCTGAACCTGCTTGCTGTTTTCTCGTATTGTAAATCCTCTGTTGAGAATCCTCCTCCGCCGTAGCCGAAGAAGCAGTAGCCGTTTATCTGGTATGACCCTTTGTGTAAGAATATGAGCCAAGGGAACTCTTTTGCAAGTTCTTTCATCTGCTCTTCTGATTCGTGGTTTCCATGGATTATGAGCATTGGCGTTTTTAGTTTTTGGAATTTTGCAACTAGCCCTTTCAGGTTGTTTCCGAAGTTTGAGATGTCTCCTGCGCATACTATGAGGTCTACTCCTTCTCCTTTTAGCAGGAGCCTTTTTATCGCTTCCATGTTCCCGTGCGTGTCTACGAATGCCAGGATTTTCATTTCATCTCTTCTAGTGAATATAGGTTTAAATAATTTTCTTCAAAAAAAGAAAAAGGTTTTAGAACAATGCGTATACGAATGGCGATACTGCTGAGCTTTGCCCGAATATTATTAGTATGCTTACGAATATCAGCATTAGGATTATCGGTAACAGCCACCATTTCTTCCTTACTTTCAAGAAGTCCCAAAATTCTGCTAGTATACTTTTATTTTTTAACTCTTCATTTTCTATAACTTTCACATTTTGTTGAATTACTATTCTTCCTTTGTTCTCAATCCTTTCGTTTCCCATAGGGTTCACCTTTTCTTGTTAATGTTCTGAGTGTTTTTAAATTTAATCTTTCGCGTATTTTTCGCTGTCCCACATGTGCTGCGGGTTGTCTTCCCTTCTTATCAAGAACTTGTCCATGACTAGGCAGTCTATTCCTGTTCCCATCATGCACTTGTAGGCGTCTAGTGGTGTGCAGACTATTGGCTCTCCCCTTATGTTGAAGGATGTGTTGATGAGTATTGGTATTTTTGTTAGTTTTTCAAACTCTTTTATTACGCCATGGTATAGGGGGTTGTGGTGTTTTCTTATCGTTTGGAGCCTTCCTGAGCCGTCTACGTGCGTTACTGCAGGTATTAGCTTCTGCTTCTCTTTTTTTATCGGGTATACCATCAGCATGAAATCAGTAGGTACTGGTACTGGCTCGTCGCATTCGAAATAGTCTTTTGCGTCTTCTTCCGGCACTACCGGCGCAAACGGCCTGAATTTTTCCCTGTGCTTCACTTTCAGGTTTAGTATGTCCTGCATTTTTGGGTTGCAGGCGTTTGAGAGTATGCTTCTTGAGCCTAGAGCTCTTGGCCCCCATTCCATCCTTCCTTGGAACCATCCGATCACATGGTCTTTGTATAATAGCTCTGCTGTTT
>JAUYDG010000033.1 GCA_030691925.1 Nanobdellota archaeon | reverse complement strand
AACACTATCATGCTTACATCAAAGACAAGATAAAACTGGGAAAAAAACTGAAAATAGTCATCGACGCCGGCAACGGGACCGCTGGGATAACAGCAATAAAGCTCCTGGAAGACCTGGGATGCGAAGTCATCCAGCTATACTGTGAGCCTGATGGAAGATTCCCAAACCACCTCCCGGACCCCACAATAGAAGCGTTCATGCAGGACCTCAGAAAAAAAGTCAAAGAAGAAAAAGCAGACGCAGGACTAAGCTTCGACGGAGACGCAGACAGGCTAGGGGTTTTAGACGAGAAGGGCAACATAATCTGGGGCGACAGGCTCATGATTCTATACTCTGAAGAGCTGCAAAAAAGAAAACCAGGATCAAAAGTCGTATTCGACGTAAAATGCTCAAACCTGTTAGAGGAAGAGATAAAAAAGCAAGGCGGAATCCCGATAATGTGGAAAACAGGGCACTCGCTGTTAAAATCCAAGATGCACGAGGAAAAAGCAGAGCTGGCAGGAGAGATGTCAGGCCACATATTCTTCAAAGACCGCTTCCTAGGATTCGACGATGCCGTCTACGCATCATGCAGGTTCCTGGAAATACTAAGCAAGACCAACAAAAAAGCGTCGCAGCTTTTAGAGCATGTTCCAAAAACTTACTACACGCCAGAAATAAGAGTTGATTGTCCTGAGGACAAAAAATTCCTCATACCAGAGGAGTTTAAAAAAGAATTAGGAAACGAGTTTAACATCTATGGCCTAGATGGCGCCAGAATTCAATTTAAAGACGGTTGGGGATTGGTGAGAGCATCCAATACCCAACCCGTCTTAGTTTTAAGGTTCGAAGCGCAAAGCCAGCAGAGGCTGGAAGAGATAAGAAGATTCGTAGAGGAAAAAGTCGAAGAGATAAAAAAAAGGGTCTAAATCTCAACTAATTTATAACCCAAAGAAGTTTCACTTATCTTAGCAAAAGATTCTATATGTGCCAATGGAGAGATATGGTGCACTTCTTTAAAAATATCTTTTCCTACGTTTTTTATTATCAAATCATGAGCAACCTTATCGATAGAAACTAAATCTTCAGACATTAAATAACCAAGATCCTTCATAACCAAAGGCCCTGAATAAGGAACACAATCACAAAGCCTAGAAACATCCTTTATGACATTGACAAAAAAGGACTTTTTGAAATTTTTCAAGGCAGCCAAAGCACCAGCCGCAAGCAGATTGTTAAAAACAGCAAGCTTGGGCTTGATAGCCTTCTGAGGGCACACAACAACGCAGTTGCTGCATCCAGGACACCAACTCTTGTCAAAAAAAGGTCTTCCTCCATCATACCTTATATTGCCGGTAGGGCAGTTTTCAGAGCAAAGGCCGCATAAAGTGCAGCCAGATGCGTAAACCGGTTTGCCACCGCCATGTATCATGCCCTTAGAACTTTTAGACAAGGCACCCATGCCAAGATTCTTAATGCTAGCGCCGAAACCAGAACAAAGATGCCCCTTAACGTGGCTTAAAACAAGAACCCCGTCAGCATCGACCAAATGCCTACAGACTTCAAAATTTACCTTACTCTCATCAACAATCATTTCCTGCTTTACAGAATCATCCGATACGATAACCGGGCAGCCTACATTTTTTTCAGTAAAGCCGTGCTTCTTCGCAACTAACAGATACCCTCTTGCAAAATGCCTGGGGCTCTTGTAAACAACAGGGGAGTCAAACAAAAAAGGCTCAGCACCGGATTCCTTAAGGATGCTTACGATTTTTTTTACGAATACAGGCTTCAAGAAATATTTATTGCCTAACTCGCCCATGTGAAGCTTAACAGCAACTCTGCCAGAAAAATAACCCTTCAACTCCGCTCTTAATTTTTCCAAAAACCTAGATTCATCTTCCGAGAAAAAAACCTTGGCTACCATTTCTTGATTATCACCGCCAAACAAGTGAGGAATATAGGGATAGCCACCCACTGCGTGGCAGTCAGCCCATAATACGAAGTATCAGTCCTCAGAAACTCTGTTAAGAACCTGGTGAAAGCATAAAAGCAGGCATAGAACAGGAACAAAAAGCCGGTAAAGAAGTTCTTCTTCCTAAGATACAGCAGGATAACGAAGAGCATCACCAAGTTAACAAAATCATACAAGGCAGTGAGATGCCTAAGCTCACCGTTAACAACAACACCAAAAGGAAGAGACGTTAACTTGCCAACATGGCCTCCGTCACCAACAAGGCATGCAATCCTGCCAACAGCATGACCAAGGGCGATCGCAGGAGCCACCAAATCAGCATATTTCCAAAACCTAATGCCCTTAGCCTTCAGATAAGCAAAACTGGCGATAACAGCTCCCAAGAAGCCGCCGTAAAAAGTTAGGCCGCCTTCCCACAAAAATAAAACCGAGATAAGGTTTTCTGAATAAGAATCCCAAAAGATGATAACATGCAACAACCTTGAACCTATAATGCTTCCAAGAATAATATAAAAGACCAAGCCCTCGATTATGCCCTGGCTAATACCCTTGCGCTTGGCCTCCCTTAAGGAGAACCATAAGCCAACCAGGAAAGCGATAGCTACTATCAAGCCAAAAGTATAAACCTTGATAAAACCAAGATCGATTTCCGGATAGTAAATGTAAGGCAATGCCATAAAATGCTTATCCATTCTATCGTTTTTAAAACTTTCCGAGCACTTTTACTTAACAATATCATTTAACACGGATAGCATACAAATTTTTTTAAACAAAAGAAGAATCTTCCAAGTCATGAGATTCGCCCACATGGCTGACATCCACATAGGTGGCTGGAGGGAGCCAGAGCTGAAAGAGCTGAACATCGAATCATTCAAAGAGGCCATAAAAAAATGCATCGAAAGCCATGCAGCATTCATACTCATATCAGGAGACCTTTTCAACACAGCACTGCCATCAATAGAGCTTCTTAGGGAGACAGCAGACATACTCAGGCAGGCAAAAGACCATGACATAAACATATACATGATCCCGGGAAGCCATGATTTCTCGCCATCAGGAAAAACAATGCTTGAAGTGCTGGAAAAGGCAGGGCTTATAGATCTTGTCAACAAGTTCGACGAAAACGGAAGGCTGATGTTCACAGAGGACAAGACAGGAGCGAAAATAGCAGGAATGCTCGGAAAAAAAGGCGGCCTGGAGATAAAAGAATACGAAGAGCTGGAAAAAGACCATTTAGAAAAAGAGCCGGGATTCAAGATCTGGATGTTCCACACAGCGCTGACAGAATTCAAGCCTGAAGGCATGGAAAAGATGACATCAATGCCGGCAGCAACACTGCCAAAAAACTTCAACTACTACGCCGGAGGGCATGTGCACTACGTCTTCCAAAAAAAAGAAAAAAACTCACTGACCACATTCCCGGGAGCGCTTTTCCCGAACAACTTCAAAGAGCTTGAAGAATTCAAGCACGGAGGCTTCTACCTTGTAGATGAAAAGCTGAACTACGAGTATGTACCAATAAAGCTGAAAGAAGTAGATGCTTACTGCTTCAACGCAGACAACAAAACACCTGAAGAGGTAAAACAGGAGATACTAAACAGCGTAGAAGACCATGAAAACAGGATAGTGGCGATAAGGGTTGAGGGGATGCTAAAATCCGGAAAGCCATCAGACATAGACTTCGAAGAAATATCCTCAAAGCTGGAATCAGCCCACTGCGTCCTGAAAAACACCAACAAGCTGACAACAAAAGAATTCGAAGAGCTAAAAGTCGACACAGGAAACGTAGAAGACATAGAGCAAAAAATAATCCAAGAACACCTCGGGCAGACAGGGCTGATGAGCAAGGAAGAAGAGCAAAGAACTACAGAAGCGCTCATGCAAGCCCTAGACAAGGAAAAAGAGGAAGGGGAAAAAAATTACGACTTCGAGCTAAGAGTGGTAAAAGACGCTGTAAAAGCGCTAGGGATAGAGTTATGATAATAAAAAACATCAAGCTGGAGAACATAAGAAGTTACATCAGCCAGGATATAGAGCTGCCGCAAGGCTCAGTGCTGCTGTCCGGAGACATAGGCAGCGGAAAATCTACAGTGCTGTTAGCAATAGACTTCGCACTTTTCGGCCTGAGAAAAACAGAGCTTACAGGCGCATCGCTGTTAAGAAACGGCACAAACGAAGGGTCAGTAGAGATGCACTTCGAAATAGACGGCCAGGACGTGATAATCAAAAGAAACCTGAAAAGGACATCCTCAGGAATCTCCCAAGACGCAGGCTTCATAATGATAAACGGCGAAAAAAGGGACGGCACAGCGATAGAGCTGAAACAAAGCATACTAAACCTGCTAAACTACCCGAAAGACCTGCTGACCAAATCAAAATCGTTGATATACAAATACACGGTCTACACCCCGCAGGAAGAGATGAAGCACATCCTCATAGAAGACAAAGACGCAAGGCTGGACACCCTAAGGAAAGTCTTCGGGATAAACAAGTACAAAAGGATAAGGGAAAACACCGGCATACTAACCTCAGCAATCAAGGAAAAGAAAAAAGAGCTCGCAGGGCAGATACATGACCTAGAGCAAAAAAAAGGAGAGCTAAAACAAAAAAAAGAAGCCCTGGAAGAAGAGAACAGCAAACTGGAAACAACCATGCCCAGGCTGGAGCTGTTAAAGCGAGAGTGCGAAAAAAAGAAAAAAGAAATAGAAGAGACCGAAAACCAGATAACAAAACTTAACAAGATAAAAAACCAGCTGGAAATAAAAAAGCTGGAACAAAAGACAAAAGAAAAACAGAACAGAGAGGCTCAAAACGAGCTGGAAGACCTGTCAAAACAGGTAACAAGAACAGAAAAAGAGATAAAAGAAGTGGCTGAAGAGAGTATAGACGCGCAGATAAAGGCCAAGAGAGAAGAGCTCCAAAAGCTGGAAAAAGAGACACGGGACATACTTAACGAGATAGCATCCTTAAGGACAAAAAAAATCGGGGCAGAAGAGCTGAAGGCAAGGATAACCGACCTTGAAAACTGCCCAACCTGCAAACAGGAAGTGAAAGAAGAGCATAAAACAGCCATAAGAGAGGAAGAAGATAACAAGCTAACCGCGATAAACAAAAAACTGGCAATAAAAGAGCAAAGCTACGAAGAAAAACAACAATCACAAACCAAAACCGAAGAAGAGCTAGAGCAGCTAAAAGAAAAAAAATCCGCAATAGACGTGAACAGGCTGAAACTCCAAAGCCTGGAAGAAAAGAAAAATAGAAAAGAGCACCTTAAAACGCAGCAGGGCATAATCAAGGATGAATTAGAAGAGCTAAAAGATGCTATCCTAAACCTGGAAGAAGAGAGCAAGAAATACAAGGACGCAGAAGGGATATTCAAAACAAAGAAACAAGGCCTTGAAAAGCTGCAGGACAAAAAATCAGACGCGGACAAAGAAGCGGCTCTGATAAAAAACGAAATAAAAAACCTAAACCGGCTGATAGCAGGGCTAAACACGGAAGTCAGCCAAAAAGAGAAGACAAAGCAGGGCCTTGCACAGCTGATACAGCTCCAGGAATGGACAGAAAAACACTTCCTAAACCTTATGGAAGTGATGGAAAAGAACATAATGCTGAAAGTGCACAACGACTTCGACAGCCTATTCCAGAAATGGTTCAACATGCTGATAGAAACAGGGATGCTGCAGGCAAAAATGGACCCGACCTTCACACCGCTTATAGAGCAGAACGGCCATGACATAGACTACGCCTTCCTATCCGGAGGAGAAAAAACAGCCGTAGCACTGGCTTACAGGCTTGCGCTGAACCAGGTGATAAACAAGCTCATGAGGAACATAAAGACAAGCGACCTCCTGATACTTGACGAGCCTACAGACGGCTTCAGCAATGAGCAGCTTGACAGGGTCAAAGATGTCATAGAGGACCTAGACCTAAAGCAGATAATCCTTGTAAGCCACGAGCCAAAAGTTGAAAGCTTCGTCAACAACACCATAATGTTCAAAAAAGAAAACCACGTAAGCCAGACAGCCTAAGGACAAACTTCTTGCTGTGCCGTTTTTGCCTTATCAAGATGCTTATTCACAAAATCCATGATAGGGTTTATCTTTATCGCTATGCCATACCCTCCTAAAGCATCTACATCACCCTCAACACGCCTTACAAGAGTAGCAACCACTAAGCCGACCAGCTCATACTCCCCGTCCCGGATAGCGATAACGGCTCCTCCTGAATAGCCCCCTTGGACGTCACAACCTATCATGAACCAGTCAGGATTATAAGGATAATTAACCTTGCTGACATTACCGTTCAAAACATAATCTTCAATGCCCTGAGGGTTTCCCGCGATATAGACAAAATCACCGGGCCTGAGATCTTTAGAATTGCCAATCTTATAAGGGAACTTCTTAAACCCGCCATCTTCGACCTCAAGGAGCGCAACATCCAACGTGCTGTCAGAAGCAACCCTCTTTGCCTCTATCTCTGTATCCAACAGGACGCCTTTCTTAATGATAGTTATCTTTTCAGAAATCTTTTCAAACTTAACACCGTCTGGCAAATCACCAAAATCGGGCTCTGTAACGACATGGCTGTTGGTCAGGATATACGCCTTGCCGCCCTTCTTCTCTATGACCACACCAGAGCCTAAAAATCCCAACTCTTTTTCCTCAACAACGTCTAACCCCTCTTTATCCTTGTAACTTACAGAGTATTTAATATTGTAAGATATCATCTCAACACTGTCAAGGATTTCCTCCAAGGAATACTTAGACTCATCAACAAAAGCGTTATGATTATCATACCTGCCGTCCTTAATTACATCAACAAGCTGGGTTTTCGGGGCAAGAGCCGGCTTAGAGGCGTAAGTCGTGATACAGGAAGGCATCATCAAAGAAAGCGCCAAAACGCCACTAACCAAAAGTTTTTTCACATTAATACAGGACAGCAATTATATATAAGCATTATTTACCACTAAAATGGGGTTATAAAACAAAAGGTTTAAAAGCAAACACACTATTCCTGGGCTTATGGTAAAAGTAAAATACGGCGAGCCATACAGGACAAGCTTTGGACTATCAGAAGAAAAAATAAATGCCCGCACTTTGGGAAGCCTTCTAGGGAAGATAGAAAAAAAGTACGAAGGCAAAGACTACGCCGACACAGTACAAAAATATGCTATGATAATGCTGAACTACAAGAGCATACTGAACAAGGACAATCTCGAGCACAAGCTAAAATCTGATGACGAAATACTATTAATGCAGATGATTGGCGGAGGATAAGATTACGCGATTCTTTTATGATTTCTTATATAAGCTTCTAATGTTTCCTTAGCATTCGGCTCGATGTCTAATTCCTGCAATGCTAGTGTTGGCGGAATCCACACATACTTTTTCGCCTCTTCGTTTAATTTAACTTTTCTCTTCTTCACCTTAGCAACGTAATCGATGAAAACTTTATGCAACCCCTTTTGGAAATAGCCAGATCCTTTGATTTCATCAAACGTACAAATGCTCTCCTCGATTTCCGATTCTAGGCTAGTTTCTTCTAATATCTCCCGCTTTAGCGCGTCAACTAACCTCTCATTTCTTCTAACCTTTCCCCCTATAATAGAGAACCTGTTCCCCCATTTATGAGTTTGCACCATCAAAACCTCTCTTTCCTGTCCATTCTTATATTTTTTACTGCTGTAGTCAACAGTAATCGCCCCAACAGCAATGACAGAACCAGGGAGGATAAGGTCTTGAGTCATCTCGTAGATATGCTTCTCATCCTCCGGAATTATTGGCGATGGATAATGCCCGTTTTCCAAGATATACTCGCATAGCTCTTTAGGTTTCCAAACAGAGTTCTGGGGTATATAAGCAGGATGATCTGTGAGCTTTTCCATGAACAAGCATCTAGTATTAGTAAGATGGTCTATAGCCAGTTCGTACGAAGCACTTGTTCCTAATCTACCATCCGGGTTGATATAATAGCTAAATCCTTCTAGTCCAAGTTCTGACACTTTCTTAAGATACAACAGTTCGACTACTCTTGGATCCGTGCTTTTATCACTTTCTAGATGAACAAACCCATCTATCTCCCCATTAATCTTAGAACTCTCTGGAGCAATAATATCTATCCCAGAATCTGTAAACAATTTATGCGTGTTTTGTATTAATTTAAAATGTTTCCTAAAACTGCCATGAATCACGCACCTTAAATTCTTCTCACGCTTCATTTTAATTCGAAAAAGTATAAAAAAATTATTTTTCCCTCTTCAAATCCTTTATCGCGAAATCTAAGCCTAGCGCTTTCAGCTTCTTCTTACTCGGCACTCCTTTCTTGGTCCAGCCGCGAAGCTTGTAGTACTTGTCCAAAAGCTCGTTGTACTCTTTCTTGCTCACTATAGGCTCATCAGGCCTTACTTTGCTTTCCTCTTCCTTGTACCATCTCTCAGGAACCTGATCTTGTTTCCTGTCAAATCCTGCAACGTGCTTGACCCAGAACATCCTCATAAGGTTGAAGTTCCTCTCATAAGCCTTCATCAAGTCGTCCATCGAGAAGTTGAACCCTGTTATCGCGTTCAAAGCTTCCAAGTAATAGTCTATCTTTATCCCTAGCTCTACCCAAGGCAGCCTGCAGGCGCCTAAAGCGTCAAAGCCCGGCCTTATATGCTGAAGCTCTATGACCTTTTCAGCCTTCTTGTCGCCTTTTGCAACGTCATAAGTTATAGCCCAAGCATCATTGTGATGACCGCCTACGTTGCAAGTACCGTAAGCGAGCTTCATAGAGCCGCGCCTTCTTGATTCGTAGCCGCTGATCTCTGTGCCTTTCACATGCATCGCATATTCCTCTGTCCCTAAAATTTTTGAAACATACTTGACGCCATTTGCTAATAAGTTTCCGAAGCCTCGCCTGTGAGCTATCCTGTCCATCAAAGCCGCTATTTCACTTGTGGCGTTCCAGTCTAGCTTCAAGCCGTCAAGCTGAGTGTCTGTTACCTTGCCTTTCTTGTACGCTTCTATAACATGCGCTACTATGTTTCCGGTAGATATCGTATCAAGGCCTAATTCATCAGCAACGTAATTCAGGTAAGCAACATCCTCTATATCCGTAATCCCCAAGTTGCCACCCATCAAAGCTATGGTCTCATACTCAGGCCCTTCAACGGTGATGTTGTGCTTTTTGGAATAAGAGTACTGGCCGCAGGCCATAGGGCACATCCCGCAAGCCTTGCCATGCTTGTTCATCTTCTCCCTCATAACCTCTGCCCTCAACTTTTCATCATGCTCGAAATGACCCATGCTGAAATTCTTTGTAGGGAACGCGTTTATCGTTGAGGAGCACCATTTTGTAACGCCAGATGTCCCCCATATCTGCCACGCCTTAAGCTCAGGATGCTTCATGCATTCTTCAAACATAGTTTTCACAACCTTATCCAATGCCTGCTTGTCGTGGACTTCCAAGCTCTTGCTTCCTCTCATCGCTATCGCTTTCAGCTTTTTGCCCCCCATGACAGTGCCCATCCCTGCCCTGCCAGCGTTCCTGCCGAAGTCATGCGAGATGCAGCTGTACTTCACCAAGTTCTCAGCTGCCGGGCCTATAACCGCTATCTGGAAATCATTGCCTAAGTCATCTTTAAACTTTTTTTCACCGGTTATCGATCCTAAGCCCCAGTATTGTGAAGCGTCCCTTACCTCAACTTTGTCATCATCGATATACAAATAGCAGGGCTTGTCAGAAGCGCCTTCAATTATTATTGCATCATAACCAGCAAATTTCATCTCTTCAGCCAAATGCCCTCCAACGTTGCTGCTTCCATAGCCTCCTGTTAACGGGCTTTTAGCAACAAAGTCAGTCTTGCCGGAAGCCGGGACTCTTGTGCCTGACAAAGGGCCTGAAGCCATTATCAACTTGTTACCAGGGCTCAGCGGATCAGCATCAGAAGGTATTTCATCATAAGCTATCCTGGTAGCCAATCCTCTGCCACCTAAATGTATCCTTGCCAAGTTTTCATCAAGCTTCTCCTTCTTTACTTCTTTGGTTGATAAGTTGACCCTTAGTATCTCTCCTGCGTAGCCTTTCATTTTGGCACCTCCTTAGGTTGCTGAGGAATGTTTTCCGTATCAGCTTTAAGCTTCTTAAAAACGTACTCCAAAGCGCCTTTAGGGCACATCTCAACGCAAGTCCCGCAGCCATCACATTTTATAGGCGTCAGCTGGTCCTTGTGCGTGTATATCGCTCTGGTAGGGCAGACGTCAACGCATATCGGATGGCCTGTTCCAGGAGCAGTGCACCTCACGCATAAGTCATCATCTATCTTGTAAATATTCCCTACTTTCTTTATAGCATCAGCCGGGCACTCCCTGGCGCATTTCCCGCACTGGTTGCAGACAGCGCACTTATAACCACCAGGCACCGGGAAGTTCTCATCGCTTATCCTTATCGCTGATTTCGCCTTCCCTTCAGTGTCGTAATGCGTTGCGTGGCAGAAAGCTTCACAAACGCCACATCCAGAACAAAGCTCTTCAAAATTTTCTTTTGATTTTATTCTTAAAAGATTTTCCAATTTTTTATCTTCGGTCTTATTTTCTTCCATTTTAAAAAACCCCCATTAAGTATTATCCTTCAAAAACGAGGAAAGAGAGCATGTTTAAAAGGATTTCTGTTTTTGATAATTAAAGAATGCTATTAACCGTAGCCTACTTTGAATAGAGTATTATAATATAGAAATATTAAAAAAAGAGGGAGCACTCTAAAGAGTTATGGGAATTTTTGAAAACATGCTGAAAGATTCTGAAAGCCTGTTCCTTAATGAGACAGAACTAGACTTTGACTACGTGCCGAAAATAATCAAGTACAGGGAAAACCAGCAGCAGCACATGGTAACATGCATAAAGCCACTATTCCAAAACAAAAACGGAACACACTTATTGATAACAGGAAAGCCAGGAATAGGAAAAACAGTAGCAATGAAAAAAGTCTTCGAAGAGCTAGAGCAAGAAACGCTGGACATAATACCAATCTACATAAACTGCTGGAAAAAAGACACGTTCTACAAAATAGCCTTATATATGTGTGAAAAAGCAGGCTACAAATGGACGCACAACAAGAAAAGCGACGAAATCTTCAAAGAAGCATGCAAGCTACTAAACAAGAAAAAAGTGGTCTTCTGCTTTGACGAAGTGGACAAGCTGGAAGAGCAAAGCATACTCTACTCAATCCTAGAAGATTTATACAAAAAAACTGTATTCCTGATAACAAACGAAAAAGAATGGCTAGCAAAGCTGGACCAAAGGATAAGATCAAGAATGATACCGGAAATACTGGAATTCGAGCCATACAGCTACGACGAAACAAAAGGCATCCTGGAGCAAAGAAAAGAAACAGCCTTCGTGCCAGATGTTTGGCAGGAAGAAGCGTTCGAAAAAGTAGTGGAAAAAACAGCAGAGCTAGGAGACATAAGAACAGGACTATTCCTCCTGAAAGAATCAGGGAACATAGCAGAGGGCAAAAGCTCAAAAAAGATAACCCTGGAACATGCGGAAAAAGCGATAAAAAAGCTTGACAGCTTCAAAATAAGAGACTCAAAAGACTTAGGAGACGAAGAAAAATTCATATTAGACCTCGTGAAAGAAAAACCGGAAAGCACCCTTACACAAATATACGAAGAATACAAGAAAAGTTACAAGCAAAGCTACAGGACACTGCAAAGGAAAGTAAGAGACATGGAAGAAGCAGGACTGCTGACAATAAAAGAGAACACCACAAAGCAAGGCGGAAAAACCTCTACCATAAGCGTGGCAGGCAAAAAACTCACAGACTTCTGAGACTATTTCTTCTTTTTATTTTCCAGCTTGACAACAGGATAAGGATCGTAAGTCCCCCACCAGAACATGCACTTCTCGCACCAGTAACCCCAAACACCAAGCTCCTTTACAACCAAGAGCTCCTTGCAGGTAGGGCATTTCTTAGGTATGAAGGTCACCTTTATGTGCTCCATACCCTCGTTATTCAAGTTCTCATAATCTATTTTTTCTTCAGCCATTCCAAGCCAATAGGAAAAGATAGTATTTAAAAGTTTTTGTTGCAGAAGTTTTTGAGGTTAACGTTAGCTGTTACGTATGATGATTCATTCCCGAAGTGGCGTGTATGTGTATTCGTAAAAGAAAGGTTTAAAACCCTTCTTAATCCTAACAAATGGCATGGACAAGAAAGGAACAATAGTAACATACTTACCATTTAAGCAGTATTTGATAGTAATGGGCATCATAGCTGTGGTTGTATTAATTTTTTACTGGTATTTTATGCACTATTTGGGTATTGCTCCCGGTCTTGTTCCTAGTGTGAGTTATTGTCCTGAAGGAATAATACCTGATAGAATAAAATTAGAGTGTAGTGGAGATATTTGTGGATATGACCTTCAAAAAAGATGTAGTAATGCATTCTTTGATTGTGGTTGTCGAGAGACTGAAGATCGATGTATGGATGCTTATTGGTGTTATTTTTATCATTATGAAAACTGCGCAACACGTTATCCAGATTTTCCAGAAAGTGTTTCAAGTGGAGAGTGCGGTGATACTTATACAAGATGTATTAATGAATGTAAGGCATCTGAAGAAATCAGGTGTAAACCCCTACTTTGGGCTGATGGAACACCCATAGGGAGTATATTAACAAATGTTTACGATTTTGAAAGAGGAAAAAAAGAAGGAGAAAACATTAATTATTTTTATAATTCTTATGATTTATATTACACTAATCAACCTATAAACCCAGATGGCACAATAGGAAAGAAGATTACACTCTCAATTGATTTGGTGATTAATCCCAGTGATGAAACTAAAGAAGGTTTTAAAGTAATTCAAGCCAAATGTAGAAAGGTTTAAACCTTAATTTTTTTTTAGCTTTGAACATACATTCTTTCTTACGTGCCACTTAGGGAACGCTCCACCCTTACAGAAAATCTAACAATAACCTCAAAGAAGAATCAAAAGTTTTAAAGACTAGCGCTAGTTCTCATCTGATGAAATGACAATAATAATGGACACCCACATACATTCAAAAGCCTCAGACGGCATGTGGACGCCAAAAGAAGTCGTGAAGCAGGCGAAATCCAGAGGGCTTGAAGCCATAGCATTAACAGACCACGACACCACATTGGGTATTCCAGAAGCCCTAGAAGCAGGCAAAGAAATTAACTTAAGGGTGATTCCAGGGATAGAGATAGATGCAGAGCACGAAAAAGGGGACGTTAAAGTCGTGGACATAGAACTGTTAGGCCTGCAAATCGATCCTGCAAAGATACAGCCTTTCGTTGACAAGCGTGCAGAGTCAAGGCTCAGGTCATTAGAGTTCTATGTAAGCGCTTTCAACCTGTATATCAACTCACCTGACTTTGAAACAAGAAACAAAAACATGAAATACCAGCTGCAAAACCCTTCAGGCATCTCGACAGGCATGATAATCTCATGGAGAAATGAAATAGACAACTACCCGAACCCGAAGCCGTTCCTGTCCAAATGGGATATCGTATACTACATACTGGAAAAGTTTTCCATCAATTCAGAGGCTGTTGCAAAAATCCTGCTAGGAGACAAGCTCTGTTCTACTGAATTCAAGGATGAATACCACTTTTTGTTCGAAGGGAAAGAGAAGAAGCCATCATTCTTCGAAGCTATCGAAGCCGTAAAGAAGGCTGAAGGCCTTGCAGTCCTGGCACACCCGGGAACATCAAGAGGGTACAAGAAAGGCATGGCAAAAGAATGGGAGCTTGACGAAAAGGGCTGGTTCTCAGAATCCCCGGAAAAGTTCACGCCTTACCTCTTCGTCAAAGAGCTGGCAGGCAAAGGCCTGGACGGCGTTGAGATGTACTACTACGAAGGCAGCGACCCCCATCACGGGCGCATGCAGCATACAATAAACGAATACTTCAGGAAGATGGCTGAAAAGCTGGGACTCATGACCACTTACGGCTCAGACTGCCACGGCCCAAAAGGAAAAGGGCCCCTCATGGGCCTATTCGGTTCTGAAAGCATATACCTATAAAACGCTAAATTTACTGTTTAAACAGCCAACTGACAGGCTTTGAGCTACCCGGCCAGGTACTGGACAACACGACAAGTGTGCGCGTGAGGTTTATAAACCCAGCCGCCAATATATACTGTAAGTTAAGAAAAGTTACAAAATAATATCTTGGGGGTGAAAAACTTGATATTCAAACGAAATAGCGGGAGCTATCTAAGCTGGAAAGAATACATGAGAAAAATAACAAAGAAACAGCCTTTAAAGTTCATAACAGAACAGCCCTTAAAATTTATAAGAACCACTAAAGCAAAACAGAGGGCAAAGACTATAGTGGTAGAAAACCACTGGTACAAAAGGGAGGGTATTCTAAATACAGACCTAAGCCTAGAAACAATCAGCAGGATATTCAGTGAACAACTGAGGCGGCTGCCCATGGAAGGGAGGTGGTGAAATCAAGGGGCAGCCCTGATACTCTTTCTATCCAAGCATAAACTGCCACAAATTCTATGAGGGGATTCAACCCCTCTCTTTCTCATACTCTTCAACAACCCTAGCAAGGATATTAACCTTGTTCTTTTCCCTTTCAAACTTTGACTTACCAACCAGAACAAACCTGTCTTCGATGACAGCATCAAGGCTCTTAACATCAATAAACACAAACCTGCTGCGGACAGTTTTGCTGACCGGCTTTGAATGGACAACAACAGTGACTTTGCCCTTCAGAAAGTCTAAAGCCTTTTCGCTGAAACTGCTAGGATCCTCAACAAAGATCACATCCTTCAGCCCAGCATCCTTGACCTCATCAAAATTAAAGCTCTTGAGTTTTGGAACAATTAGAAACTTATCGATGTCGGGCAAAAGAGACTTCAATGACAAAACTTTTTGGTTCAGCTTCTCAATCTCCATCTTGTAATCCCTTATCTCCTTGTTAAGGAAACTTATTTTTTTGTCCCTAAAGCCTATAACATCCTGCACTTTCCTTTCAAAATTCCTGCTGAAACTAAGCTCCAGCCTATTAATCTCATCCTCAAGATACGACGCCCTTTTCCTAAGCCCCTCATTCTGCCCCCTAAGATACTTGACTTCGTCAAACTTAACTTTTATGGACTCTGTCCTCATCTTAGGCTTTTTGAATTCAGGCTTCACCTCTTTCTTCTCCAAGATAGAAACGGCATCGGAGATGCTCAAATCTTTAGACACAACAAGCCTGATAATCCCTTCCTTCAACAACCCCTTGCCCTGCTTCTTAACGTAAATGTTTATCTTTTCAAGCAAAGCCCTAACTTTTTTGAAAGCGAACACCGCTGACGCCAGAGCATCCCGCTCATGATCGTTGACAACATTGTACTCCTTGGTAAACTCTTTTTTCTGGACAACCTTAAGGCTCTGCCCGGGCTGTATAATCTTCGAGCCGGTCTGGGAAGCAAATTTCTCAACGAATCTAGGCACAGGGTTCACATCGGTAGCGACGATTAAAGGCTTGCCAAAAGAAAAAACCTCAGTGGTCAGCGAATCAAGGTCTAGCTGTTTAGAGCTCACAACCTTTATCATGTTACCTTCCAGGTCAAGGATAGCATAGGCAAGCGTAGTCCCTGGATCAATCCCGACAATCAAAAGAGGCTTCATTCTTTAAAAAAAGTTAATCTTAGAATGGCTTATTAAACTTTTTCTTTCAGCAGCAGAACAGTTCTTTAGGCAGCTTACCTTCCTCAACCTTGCCGAAGGGGTTGCCGTATTTCCTGACGTTGTCTATCAGGACCTTATAAGCGTCGGTAGTCTTGTTATCCTCTTCAAGCTTAGCCCTGTGATTCTTAAAATCCTTGTCAAGCTCCAGTTTCAGAGGGCATGCAACCGTACAGTTCTTGCAGAGCGTGCAGGCATAAAATATCTCATCCTTAACATCCTCTTTCAAAAGCATAACCTTTCCCCTGGGGCTTAGCGTCTCGACCTTCATGATATCAAAAACAGGGCAAGCGGTCCTGCAAAGCCCGCACTCCGTGCACTTGGTGCTCTCAGCCAAACTTAACACCCTCCTCCCACACTGCCTGGTCTTCTGATATCTCGACTATCGTAGGATAGTTGGTCATGTCAAAAAACTTTCTAGGAATATTGCTCTTCTTAGCGATGATCATAGCCTCCCTTATGCCATCAGAGATTTCGCCGAAAATCCAGATCTCATCGCACTTTAACACTACTGTCTTGTAAGCCTCTATTATCCTCTCCCTTGGGACCATGTCATAAAGATAATAGCCGTAAACCATCAGGCAATTGATCGGAATGACGTCCTGCTCGAAAGCAAACTTAGTAATCCATTCCCTGAACTTGAAATACTTCGAATTCATCGCGATGTAAACAGTCTTCTTCTTCATATCACCTTTCCTCCGTTCAAAACGTTGTTAGGGTCATAAACCGCCTTAAGCGCCTTCACCCTATCAATAAACTCCTGCCCAACGTAAGGCTTTTTCAGCAGGCCTATGCCGTGCTCCCCGCTGACGCTGCCTTTAAGCTTCTTGACAACAGCGAACATCTCCTCAACAAGCTTTGAATCCTTCTTGAAATGAGGATGGACAACACCGATGCCTATATGCCCAAAGGTAGGAACGTCGTTCTTCTGCAGCCAGTACAGGAACTTATCGATAGACTCCAGAGGTATCTGAGGATCCTCCGCAATGATATAACCCTTAGAAGATATCGAGGCATACAAGCCGTCCCTAGCCTTCCAAACCTTCCTAGACTCCTCATCCTTAATGCTACCCTCATCACCTTCATACTCCACCAGCAGATGATTAGAATCGCCCAAGCCTATGAGCCTCGAGCAGTACTTGTCAATAAACTCCATGGCCAAAACATTCTCCTTCTTCAAGCTGTTAAACTTCTCAACCAGAGGGGTTATAGCATCGTAAGAAAAAATCGAAGTAGACCTTTTCTGAGGAAGCTTCGCGAGCTTAAGCCTGGCGCGCACAACAACGCCAGTAGTGCCTTCCAATCCGCAAAAGTCTTTTATCTTCTCGCCTTTAGCCTTGATAAGCCTGCCATTGCCATCGATGACATGCAATTCATCAATCCAGTCTATCATCTTGCCATATTTTAGCGCCCTCATGCCTGCAGCATTGGTTGCTATCATGCCGCCGACAGTGCAGACAGAATGGCTGCCAGGCTCAACCGGCAACACGAATTCAGAAACGGAATTAATGTCATCCAAAACAGCCCCGGGCTCCACGATAGCTTTGTCATCCTTGACGGCAAACCTGTTCATCCTGCCCATGTCCATGACAATAGAGTTTTGAGGTACAGCACCCCCGGCCAATCCAGTGCCTGCTCCTCTCGGCACAACATTAATCCTGTGCCTTTTAGCATAAGAAATTACGGTCCTTACATCATTCAAAGTCCTAGGCCAGACTATGCTGTCAGCGATTCCCCTAACTCTTGAGGCGTCAGAGCTGTAGCTAATCTTATCAATCTCCTTCTGGGAAATGTTCTCATCCCCTATTTTCTCTTTCAGAGTAGCTATCATATCAGCACCTGGCTCAGCTCCAAAACTTCCACACCTTCAGGAGCGTTCTCTTTCAGATGATAATAACACATAGGACAGCAAGTTATCAGTTTCTTAGTAGGAATGTCTTTAAGCCTCAGGCTGGCAATCCTGGAGGCCATCTTGGAAGCGTTATTTTTCAAGCCGCCGCCAGCGCCGCAGCACATAGCATTTTCCCTGTTTCTCTTGAATTCGACAAGCTCGAAGCCTAAAGCCTTCAGGATGTTCCGAGGCTCTTCATAAATATTAGAGTACCTTCCCAAGTGGCAGGGGTCATGATAAGTTACTGCTTCGTTAAACTTTTTCAGCTCAAGCTTGTTAATGTTCTTCCATATAACCTGGGTCACATGCTCAGCCTTGATATTGAAATTAGAGGAGAAAGTGCTGTAACAGGCAGGACAGTTCGTAATGACCTTAGAAACCCCGTACTTCTTGAAAACTCCAAGGTTCTTGTCAACTAAATCGTTAAAATCGCTCTTGAAGCCGGCGCTGATAACCGGGCTGCCGCAGCAGTACTCAAACTCCTTGATCATGATAAAATCTACGCCAATCTTTTTCAAGATCTCCGAATAATTCTTTTCCAAATCCTTCAAAACAAACCTAGTCATGCAGCCAGGGAAATACAACGTATTGCCTGTAGTGACTTTCTCCAAAAACCGCTTAAACATAAAAGAGAAGTATGAAAGAACTGGTATTAAAAGTTTACGTAACTGTAATGTCTACGCCAACGCATTCTTCACTGCCGCATGTCTTAGTACCTACATTTCTAATACTAAAGCTATACCTCCCTTGGAAAGGGTTTTGATAATTCCCTGACAGGGATATATCCTCCTTACCAGAATAATCAAAAGAGAGCGTCATATCATATTCATCTTCTATCGCTGTTGTTTTAAGCTCCAATTTCAAATCACCCTCATTAAATATGATTTGTTTGTCTGGTGTGCTAACCTCCATCATCTTATTCTTAGTTTTCATACTCCATTTAATTATATCAGCATCATAATCGATGATAAACTCACCAGCACTGATATCAACCGGGGACAAATACCTTGTAGAGCCTTTAGCCTCGTTAGCAACAGCCTTGATATTATTGTCGATGTCAAACATTACAGTCTTAGTCTGAGCGATAGTGTTCCTGTCCCTCATCTTGCTAATCAAAGGAAGACCGGCACTAAGAATCAAAGTGATAACAATCATGCCAAGCGCTATGTAAAGTACTGCAGAAACCCAGATGTCACCCTTCTTTTTCATAATAAAGATAAAATTAAAAATGTAAATTAAGCTTAGCAATTATCTATTGCTGAACCTTCTAGGTTACCAAAAGAGTCTATGTTCGACGCGCAGGTTATAAGCTTGTTGCTTACTGTTATCACCGGAATCGCTTCTATCTGTTTAACCTCATCAGCAACAAGGTATCCAGAAGTTTTTGATTCAGATTCTATACCAAAAGCTTCTATCCCATTTCCACCAAAGGTGTACTCTACAGTTTTTACATCATCTGCAGCTTTATAGAACCTTATCTGAAATTTGTCTATTTTCTTATTACCATTATTTGCTATTGTCAACTTGTAAGTCCCCCCTGTAACCGGATCTTCGCATGCACTTTTCACATCAAACACAACATCAGTAGCACAGGTAATCTGGACATTAGCTGTCTCCTCAGTCTGCTCCTGCATCCTCTTAGTAAAGCCAGTACCCCAAGTCATTATAATTGCTGCGAGAGCAACGGTAAAGCCGAGTATAAGAACTGTAGCGATTAATGGACTAATACCTCTCTTCTTCATTATAAGCATCCTCCTTTTGATTAAAATACCTTGATACTATCCGATATTTAAATATTTCTAACAGCTCAGCCTTGCTGTAACCTTCTGCTTTGAGCAAGGAACATAATGACCGATAGCAACCCTTAGATGGGGGATGATATCCACATTATTAGGTACGCCTACGCTTGCTTCATCATAAGTAAAAGCGTAAGACTTAGTTTCTAAGCCTCCAAGCTTGCTAGTAACTTCGCTAGGCTCTCCAGCAGCCCCGACCACACTAAAGACAAACTTATGTATAGGTATATCTGCCTGGTTCTTGATGACAATCTCCCCACTTCCGCCACTCCAACAGGCCTTCACAACACCTAAACTAACTCTGGTGCACAACTGCTGCTTCTCAGCAAGCAAGCCTCTTTTCTCTGCTAACTCCTCGATGTAATTCTTCCCCCATAAAAACACCAAGAGTATTATAGCTATGACGAAGCCTATCAGCAGTACCGTAGCCACCATCGGGCTTATACCTTTTTTATTTCTTCTTCTCATTTTTAACACTCAACAGTTATGGCCTTATTCTTACAAGCGACCAAATCGTTATCAATCTTTATAAGAGGCATCACTTCGATCTTTCCAGTCCAGCCAGTAGGTTCAGTAGTTTCAGGACAAGGCATAGCCGGGTCTTTTACTTTAAACTTTTCCCCACCCTGGCAATATATCGGATTAGGAGCAGGGTTGCTTATTTGTCTAAGAAGTATTTTTTCTATGTTTAAATAACGAGTGTTTGTAATTATAAGAGGTGTACACGTAACAGGGGTCTTTGCAACATTAATCATGACATTATCGCACTGCATGCCCCCCTCAACAAACCTTACAGCGCTTTCGCTCATCTCTTCAGTCTGCCTGGTGGTCCAAAGAAAAATCGTCGTGGCCAATCCTATGCTAAATCCGAGTAGCAGAACCCAAGCTACGACAGCGCTAGCCCCTTTTTTTTTCATTTTTATAATGGTTTTAGTATAAACTGATATTTATAGTTTTGGTTTCTTAGTTCATTTTAACAAGTCTGTTCACCTGGTAGTTTTGTATAGCCACCACAATCCGGATTTGCAGAACACACCGTCCAATCTTTTCGGCATAAGCATTTGTATCGCTTCCAGAAAATATAACACCTTTGAGAGTCACAACTAACCTTATCGTATCCTGACCTACACGATGGTTGACCTGCATTACAGCTGCCCCATCCAGTCCAGTATTCATCTCTGCATTGGAATTGTTTACAAGTACAGCCTTGCGTTGTTGCAGGCTTTTTAGTAGTAGTCCCACAATGACCGTAGTCCGTACAAGTTCTAGTCTGCTTATGACTGGTACAGTCACAAGCACCCCAATCAGTACATGCCCAAATTTCTTGGCAAACACAGCTCTGCGTCGTAGCAGGCTTATTAACAGTAGTCCCACAATTAGCACTATCAG
>JAUYDG010000080.1 GCA_030691925.1 Nanobdellota archaeon | reverse complement strand
CTGCTCTTGATATCAAAAAGAAAAAAAGATATTAAGGTTAAAGCCAGCTGGGACTGGTCTAACGACATTTTTGGGATAATAGCAGAGAATATCAAGAAAGATGCTGAGGTCGAAGGGAAGATAATAGCCCATAGGGATTTCAAATCAGAGATAGGCGTTGAGTCTAATTTTTCTAAAAGAGGGAAGCTTTACACAGCAGAAATTGACACAACTTTAAATGCTGATCAGATAAGATCGATTTATGAAAAGTTCAAGAACGATTTTATACTATTGAACATAAAATCTGACGAGTTCAAGCTTAGCGTTAAGAACAAAATACCCAGGCCAGGGGGGGCGATAAAGGGAGACTTCTGCTCGGCGACTCTGCCGTTTAGCGCTTTAGATGAACTTGCTTTTGACTTTGACCAAAACTTTTCTGAAGCTAAGATAGTTAACAAGCTGGTTATCACAGACTTGGTGGTGCCTAAAGAATACGCTAGCGATTTTGCCATGGCTAGGCTGATGGCCAAGAGGAAAGGCAAGCTTGTCAGGGTGATAACTGTGGATGGGAAAGAAGTAAAAAAAGAGTATCCTATGGAAGCCTGACAGTAAGTAGCAAAATATTATGTTTTTGGGGTATACCGTGACTGTCTTTTCCAGGTTAGGTTCTAATGTTGTTTTGTTAAGGGTATGCGTGCCAGAAATATGAAATCACATGCATGGCCAGTGGTCCCAAGGGTAATCCCGGCTTTCTATCTCTGTAATCTCGAACTCTTTGAACAATCCTTTTAGCAGCGGCGAATGCTTCTTTTCTACAGCGAAGAAATCTTTTCCGTCGTCTTGGCCGCAGAAATACTGCCCTTTTGTCAGCCTTTCCAGCTCTGTTGTCTTTTCGCACATGTAACGGTTGTAGCTTTCAAAATTCTCTTCGTCCATCTCAACAGAACCGTCTACTACTTCAAATTCCAAACTCAGCTTGGCAAGGTGCTTTTCGTCCAGGCTGTCTATTATTATAGCATTGAGTTTCATCTTAGCATCCTTATCCTACTTGCTGTCTGAACTGGCGGTTTGATGGTTTATATAGCTTTCTAGGATGCATGATAGAACATTTTTTCAGCAGTAGTCTTAGCTATAAATAATGGAGCGTAACCAAAACTTCGATTGTTTGTTGTCCTCTGTGTGTTAGTCAGCCTAGCACTGCGACGCTGCCGCTAAGCAAGACTCATGGCCAAGAGGAAAGGCAAGCTTGTCAGGGTGATAACTGTGGATGGGCAAGAAGTAAAAAAAGAGTATCCTATGGAAGCCTGAAGGCAAAGGCTTATAAATCACCTTTTTACAAAGTTCTTACTATGAGAAATAGGATAATAGGCATAATCATTATCGGAATATCTTTCCTAATAGGGTTTATAATCTTCTCATTTAACAAGGCGTTGAAAGAGATAGTAAACAGCGCATGCTCACATGGCCCTGAATGCGCGATGTGGGGCACCATAGACTTCCAAACCAACGTGGGAATTGGCATAATGGTGTTCGTAATATTAGTGGGCATATACTTAATCTTTTTTGGGAAAGAAGAAAAAGTCGTAACAAAAATTCGTACTATAAAACCACAAATAACTGAGCCAAAAAAGATTACGAAAGAGAATTACCAAAACGTTTTGAAAGGCTTGGGCGTAGATGAAAGGTTAGTTTTTGAAAAGATAATCGGCTCTGAAGGCAGCATGTTCCAGTCCGACCTGGTTGAAAAAACAGGCATGCCTAAAGTTAAAGTCACAAGAGTATTGGACAAGTTAGAAGGCAAAGGCCTTGTAGAGAGAAAAAGGCGCGGCATGACAAACATAGTAGTTCTAAAGCACTGAAACTAGTTTCATACAACGGCTTATAAGCTGTTTCAATTCTGAAGTTTCCTGAAGAAACTAGAGAGGTACTCAAAAATGAAAAACGTTACATTGGTTGTTGACGGTATGCACTGCAAAAGCTGTGAGTTATTAATAGAGGACAGCCTCAAAGGAATAGGCGCTGAAAAAGTATCTTTTGAAGGGAGCAAGGTGAATATATCTTTTGATGAGGGCAGACTGCACCCCAACCAGATCAAGCAGGTGATAAGGGAAGAAGGTTACAGGGTGGTGTAAATGGAAGAAGCAATTAGATTTAAGGCCGAGGGCATGATGTGCCAGGGTTGTGAAAGGGTCATTCATAAACAAGCTTTAGCAACGGAAGGTGTTAAGAGCTGCGAAGTAGATTATGCAACGCAGGAGGGAAAAGTAACTTTTGATGATGAGAAGACAGACATTAATAAGATACTTGGCAAGATTGAAGAGAAAGGCTACAAGTGCTCAGTAATAGAGGAAAAAAAACCAGAGGAAGTTAGAGAAGCAGCAGTTGAAGAAGTTAAAGACAAAGAAGAGATAGAAGAAGTAAGCTTTGAAATAAAAGGGATGAAATGCCCAGGCTGCGAAGAGATAATAAAAGACCAGGCTTTAGCAACAGGAAGTGTTAAGAGCTGTGAAGTGGATTATAAGACTAAATCAGGAAAGATAGTTTTTGATTCTAACAAAACAGATTTAGAAAGGATATTTGATAAGATTGAAGAGAAAGGCTACAAGTGCTACATAAATGATGAGTCCGGCTTTAATGATGAATGGATAGGCTGGACAATAGGTGTGGTAGGGTTATTGATCGCGGGCTATTTTTTCTTGAAGTTAATAGGGGGCATAGAGCTTCCAAGCATAAGCCAGAACATGAGTTACGGCCTTTTGTTTGCAGTTGGCTTGCTTACAGGATTTCACTGTGTAAGCATGTGCGGAGGTTTCGTAGTATCTTACACTGCCAAGTATGCGCAGGATGGTAAAAGTTCTTACAAGGCTCATCTGATGTATGGCCTTGGTAAGGTGACGTCTTATACTATGATAGGTGCAGCATTTGGGCTGTTAGGCTCTATAATAACTTTCACACCTTTCATGAGGGGTGTTGCAGGAGTGTTAGCAGGCATGTTCTTGGTAATTTTCGGGCTGAACATGCTGAATGTAATACCTGCATTGAGGAAGATTAGGCTTAGGGCTCCAGGCTTCTTGGCTAAGTTTGTCGGGGAAGAGTCTGAGAAGCATTCAAGCCCTTTGATGATAGGGCTGCTTAATGGTTTGATGATAGCATGCGGCCCTTTGCAGGCCATATATATAATGGCTGCGGGGACAGGAAGCCTTGTTGAAGGTGCGAAGTTGTTGTTCATTTTTGCGCTCGGGACCTTGCCGGTGATGTTAAGCTTCGGCTACTTGACAAGTTTTATCTCGTCAAACTTGACGCATAAGATATTGAAAGCCTCAGGGGTAATAGTCATAGTATTGGGCTTGATAATGCTGAACAACGGCTTATCGCTGACAGGAACAGGCTATGACTTCAAGAGTTTTTTAACATCAGCTGAAGCAGGCGCGGTTGCAGGGGGTACTGTAAGTCAGGCCGTTGTAGTTAAAGAGGGCTACCAGGAGATAAGGATGGACGTCCTTGCATCAGGCTGGAGCCCGAACAAGTTTGTTTTGAAGAAAGGTGTTCCGGTAAGATGGGTGATTAACGGTAAACAGATAACTGGCTGTAATAACGCTATCCAGGTTCCTAAGCTCGGGCTTAACTTTGATATCAAGAAAGGTGAGCAGGTTATAGAATTCACTCCGACAGAAGAAGGTGTAATCCCATGGAGCTGCTGGATGGGGATGCTAAAAGGGACGTTCATCGTAAAAGAAGATGTTGACTTGAACAACCAGCAGGAAATCAAAAAGGAGCTAGACTCTGTACAGGTCCCTAAAGGAGGTAGCTGTGGAGGGGGCAGTGGAGGAGGCTGTGGATGCGGATGATGCGGAGCTTAGATAAGTCTTAAATAATTTAAGAGGGTAATAAAAATGGTGAAGAAAACAACTCTTGCAATAAAAGGAATGCATTGCGCCAGCTGCGCAGTCATTATAGAAAAAGCGTTGAAGAAAACAGCAGGCGTGGCAAATGCGAATGTCAACTTCAGCACGGAAAAAGCAACGGTAGAATTCGACCCTGGTATTGTGAAGGAAGAAAAGTTTGTCGAGCTTGCTAAAAGCCTAGGCTATGTTGCAGAAGTTTTTACAGGGAAAGACACGGACAGGGAAGCAAGGCTGAGGGAGAAAGAGATCAGAAGCTTAAGGCTTAAGCTGATAATCGGTATTTTGCTTTCTGCACCTGCACTGGTAATTAGCATGTTCTTTATGGAGGGAAGCATACCCTATAGGAATTTTCTCTTATGGCTCTTAGCAACGCCTGTACAGTTCTACATCGGAGCCCAGTTTTACAGGGGCGCTTGGGGCGCTTTGAAGAACAAGACTTCTGACATGGACACTTTGATAGCTATGGGCACTAGCGCGGCTTATTTCTACAGCGCTTATGTTGTGCTCTTCGACCCTATGGGCAATCAGTATTTTGAGGCTGCTGCCGTCCTGATAACGCTGGTAATCTTAGGAAAGTATTTAGAGGCGATTGCAAAGGGGAAAACTTCTGAGGCTATCAAGAGGCTTATGGGCTTGTCCCCTAAAACGGCTACTGTAATAAGGAATAAGAAGGAGATAAAAATACCTATCGACAATGTCCAGGTAGGCGATATCGTAATCGTAAGGCCTGGCGAGAAAATACCTGTTGACGGGATTATCATAGAAGGGCTGTCTTCTGTTGATGAAAGCATGATAACCGGTGAGAGCATGCCTGTCGAGAAGAAAAAAGGTGACACTGTGATAAGCTCTACAATCAACAAGCACGGCAGCTTCAAGTTTAAAGCAACAAAAGTAGGTGCTAACACAACTTTGTCAAGGATTATCAAGCTTATAGAAGATGCTCAAGGCTCTAAGGCGCCTATCCAGAGATTCGCTGACGTCGTCTCTTCCTATTTCGTCCCCGTAGTGATAGTGATAGCTGTCCTTTCTTTTATCGTATGGTATTTCGTTCTGGGATCAGAATTTTCTTTCGGGCTCATAATCGCGGTTTCTGTATTAGTGATAGCTTGCCCTTGCGCTTTGGGCTTGGCTACACCTACAGCTATAATGGTCGGGACTGGAAAAGGCGCGCAGAACGGGATTTTGATAAAAGGCGGTGAAGCATTAGAAACAGCGCATAAGCTGAATTACGTTATCTTTGACAAGACAGGGACTATTACGAAAGGCAAGCCTGAAGTCACTAACATAGTGCCCTTGAATAGTTCGTCTGAGAAAAAAGTTTTACAGATAGCTGCAAGCATAGAAAAAAATTCAGAACACCCGTTGGCAGAGGC
>JAUYDG010000058.1 GCA_030691925.1 Nanobdellota archaeon | reverse complement strand
CTCCCTTCACTTATTTTTATGATTCCTGCAGTTAAAGAGTCTTATTCTGAGAGGTATGATGCGCTGACCGTCACAGGATTTGCAGTTATAGACGGCGTAGAGGCTTACGCGAATAAAGGTGCCGGATTAGCCTTTGATGTTTTGAAGTCTTCATTTATGTTTTTAAGAAGTTTCAGCCCTACAGGTTTTGCTATAACTACTGGATTGGGGAATGGCTCTAGTAGTAATTATAAGCTCACGTTTGCTAGTATCGGAAGTATCGGGGATAGCGGGTCTAGTTCTAGTTATAATGTTAACGTAAGCGGTGACGCTGCATGGGGAACTGTTATGGGCAATGGCTCAAGTAGTGGTTATATCATCCAGTTAGGTTACCTTAAACAACCGCTTAATACTGCCCCTACTATTATTGATATTTCAGACGTACCTGCGGTAACGCTTTCAGAAGGCTTGGTCACGCCTGTAGAGTTTTCATTTGTACTAGACGACCAAGATGGCATAAGCGATCTCGTGAACGAGAGCGTTGAAGCGAACTTCTCCAAAGAGGGAGATACCACAAGGTGGAATACTACATGCTTGGCTGTTGTTGAAGGGACTAACGCTACCGCTCAGAATTATACTTGTACGATAGATATGCAGTACTGGGATGGTGACGGGACGTGGACAGCAGACGTGCAGGGCGGAGATGAGGAGTTCAATGTTTCGAAACAAGAAACCTTCACAGTCAACACTTTAACAGCGGTAAATATTTCCGCAACGACATTATCTTGGGCGCAGCTCTTTGTAGGCAGCATCGATAACATGATGAGCACTGCAGAACTTAACATAACTAATATCGGGAACCAGAATCTTACGAACATAACCCTGCAAGGCATAAACCTTATCGGGGAAACTACTAACACAGTCTGGATACCTGCTGCTAACTTTACCTCATCATGGGGTGTGAGGGGTTGTGATGCTGGTGCGTGGCTCATCAATGATACGGATATGCAGATAAATAGCGATTCAGCTCTTGACTTCGGTCCTGGAAACTTAGTGACTACTAATAATGCTACGCACGTCTGCATGGAAGAAATAGGGCAGGACATAACGCAACAAAGCTATTCGACAGCTGGAGACGTAGAAGACTGGACGATAACAGGCGGGACAGGAGCGATATGAGCTGTAGGAAGGAAGCGATGTTAGGGGTGTTTGTTGCTGTCAAGCTATTTTTCCCATGTTTCTCTAAAACGCAGTGCAGAGGGAAGAACTCGTAGTAGTTTTTTTCGTCGAACCATGCGCATGACCCGCCGTCCCGATGCCGACGTTGCCTTGATTATATGTGTCTGTCCGAATAGTATCATTTCTTCATATAACCGAACTTCTTGTTATACTTATCATGATCTATTATATCAAGAACGAAGCAAACAATCTCAACTTGATCCCCTTTTATGGTGTAGAGCATTCTCCAGAAATGAGTAAGTTCAACTCTCCATAAATTCTTGATATCATACTTTATAATATACTCTTTCGGAATAAGTTTTTTTGGAATATTATCCCCATAGAACGGGTTGGCTTTTACAAAGCCGGTTTTTTGTTTTATTGATTTTAACAGTTGCATCTCTTCTGTGCTCTTTTTACCTTCTTTGATTTGTTGTCCGACCAAACCATTAAGTTTTTTATATTCGGAATCAGCTTCGTCCAAAAGAATAACCCTTGTAAGTTTGTTCATATTTCTGTTCCTCTTTTTATTAGGTCATTCAATTCCTTTCTTTCTGTAAATATCCATAAAATTCCTTTTGTGCCTATTAATATCTTCCCACCCACTTGTAAATAATCCAGTATTTGAATTAAAGTCCGATGCATTACTTGTTTAGGCAGCCTCCTTTTTAATTCTGCTAATGTTAATAATTCACCACTCTTCCTTAAAGTCTCTTCAACCATCAGGATAGTATTCAAAGTAGGTGAATGCCTTAATTTTTCTCTTTCCGTGGCCTGTACTGTTTGAGACATTTTGTATATCAAATTTATATAAATTTATACTTAATAAATATACACTTATATTTAAATGTTTTGGTTTGCCTTTTTGGATAAACGCGGTGCAGAGGGAAGAACTCGTAGTAGTTTTTCTCGTCGAAGCAAGCGCATTTGAAACATTCTACATTGTCATACATAACTTGTGAAAGCAGACATTAATTCATGCGCTCTACACCTAGTGATACCTAAATATTTTATTATACTCTTTATGATCCACTATTTTTAGAACAAATAAGAATATCTCAACTTTATTTCCTTCAATAGTGTACAACATTCTCCAGTAATTGGACAATTCAACTCGATATAGGTTTTGAATCCCTTGTTTTATCAGTTCCTGGGGAATCAGTCTTTTAGGAATAGGATCCCCATATTAGGGGTTTTCTTTAAGGATTTCTTTTATTCTCTCAATAGAGTTTAAGATACTTTGAGATTCCTTGTCATTTCTCTTTTTTAGTTCAAGATAATTATCTTTAGCTTGACCTTTCAATAATATCCTAACTTCTTTTCCAAAGAACATTTTCAAATCTCTAATGTATCTTCAAACATTTTCTTTAAATGCTCTGGTTCTGAATATATCCATTGAATACCTTTGGGCCCATACATAATTTTTCCGCTTCTGAAGAGGTATTCAAGAATTATCTTTAATGTTTGGTGCATTACTTGTTTAGGAAGTTTTGCTTTTATTTCAGAGATTTTCATAGGCGTATCCCTATGTTTTTTAAGAAAATCCTCTACCATTAAGACAGTACTTAAATTAGGGTATCTCTTAGTGCGATGGTTTTCTTTTTCAATCATTTCAGTTTGGGTGAATTGGAGTTTTGCCATTTTTATCATTTATTTATATCAATTAATACTTATATGATATCAACTTATATTTAAATGTTCTGGTTTGCCTTTTTGGTGTAAACGCAGTGCAGAGGGAAGAACTCGTAGTAGTTTTTCTCGTCGAACCATGCGCATTTGAAACAGCTTAATGGGAGCTTTGTCCTGGATGCCAAGGCTAAGGCGTAAACAGTAAGCTGCTTCACAGCCTTCTTCTCTTTTTCTGCTTCCGGCTTGTAGTCCAAGATGTGGATCGAGTTGTTTCTTATCTGCAGGATGTCAATATGGCCTGTCAAAGGAGTCCTGTAATTTTCAAAATTTAAAGCGAAGTTTCTTTCTTTAAAATATCCTATATCATCATGCGTAAGGTAGACAGGAACCTCTACAGCTACTGTTGTCGAATCGTTTACAAGCATGAACCTTTGTACTTTTTCATGCCTTTCCTTGTTATTCTTTGCCAGCTGTAATGCTAATTCAGCAAGTTTGTTCGCTAAGTTGTTTTTTGAAAGTTTTATTGCTGGCAGCAGGCATATTTTCAGTTGCGAAGCCCTATTCTCAGTTTTCTGATCTTCTGGACAGCTTTCTTTTGGTCCAAAAATGTGATGCGGAAAATTTTCTGTTGGAACTTTTTCTAAGTATTCTTTGACCGGCAGGAATTTTTTGTGTTTTGAGAACTCCGTATCTTCGAACAATAGTCCTAGTTTTGCCTTGTGCACCTGGAAGTTGTAGACCTGCTCGTGGTAAAACTTTTTCGAAAATATTATGAAGTCTGGGCTGTAGAGCTGCTTCGCTTGTTCTCTTAACCTGTGGTAAGTGCACGTATCCTTATACTGGGTAACCCAAGAGCATAAGGTGGAGCAAGGAACGGTTTGGTGAAGCCTCTTGGCTAGCTGCTTCTTTGCCTGCTCTAACGTGTAGCCTAGATTGTAGCAGGATAATGCGTTAAGTATGGTTTTTATAGCATAGCTTTTATACTTCAGTTTTTTGTCTGAAAAATATTTGCTGCACGTCTGGCACTTGTAGACTTGGACAATGGTTCGTTTTATCTTTCTTTTGCCGTATTTCGTTATCAGCTCTGAATGGCAGTAAGGGCAGAGTAGCGCAGCTCGATTTTTAGGCATAAACTATCTTTTCTTTTGTCTTGTTTATAAACGTTTTCCAGAAAAAAGTGAAGGATTTCCGAAAAAATGTTATTTTTCTTTTTCTGCGTCTAGTCTTCCTAGCCTGTAACCTTTGTGTTCTCCTATGTGCGAAGAAAGCTGTCTCTGCAGAAGAGCAGTCCATCCTATGTTGAGAATTAATAAAGACAGAATGATTTGTTCAATGCTCCAACCCCCCCCAAGGATTTTTCTGAGTACCTGATAGATGATATAAACTGCAAATAAGACTAATGCGGTTTTTATAATATCCTCTAATTTTATTTTCATGTTTAACCTTTCATAGCTAAAAGTATAAACAACAAAACAATCAGGATTATTGCTGCGAGCATCAAGAGGCTTGTTAAAACATCTTTCGTTTTTCTTTCCATGATATATTATTAAAAGCGTTGGACTCTTTATAAACTTTGCTTGGAAAAAAGTGAAGGATTTCCGGATAATAGGATAATATGTGGTATACTAGGTGTGGTATGCCGGGCAGGTTTTGAATGCTGACATAGTCTGTTTTCCAAAGGGATTTCCTTACGAATTGTTTGCTAATTTCTTTACGAACTGCCAAACAGGTTTTGGAAACGAGGTGCTCGAATTCAGGCTCTAGAAGGGTTGAGAAGGCAAAATACGAGGGTCTGTAGTGGTGTTTGGTCAGAGTTGCTTTAGTATAATAGGTTTAGAACAAGCCCCTCAGCCAGCTTAGCAAAGAGCTGCCACCCTCGCTCACAACACCCACAGCAGCGCCAGTAATGCCGAAGCTCTGCCCTTCTTCAACTGTCACAGCCCACTTACGAGTCGAATAATCCCTGCCATCAGCCACCAAAACCTTAACCTCAAACGCTCCAGCCTCAGAAGAGGTATAAGTGAAAGAGTCCGAAACCTGGCCAGGCACAGCTAGACTATCCACATACTGCTGCGTTGATAAGAGCCAGCCATAAGATTCGTCATTCTAATGCGCCTAACAAAGAATTTTTTTCAATTTAAAATCTGACAGGGTTTTTTTGATTGACGTTACGAATACATTCTCATATTCTGGATAAACTTCGATTAATCCTGGTTTTAACAATTCGCCACCGTATTTTTTTAACAAACCATACTCCCCTTTCTTGCCCCTGAGCATGTAATGAAATCTTATTTTATCCTTTTTTTCCAGCTTCTCCAAAAAATAAGATATTTGAATTCTCGGATTCAAGCCAAATCTGTTTACAAAATAATCTTTATAAACTAAGCTTTTTCCATAAAACAAGATTCCCTCTTTTGCAAAATTTGCCTCATCAAAAAGAGAGTACAAATCAAAAGATTTTATATGTATCGGGACATTTGACTCTTTTTGAAGCTGTTTCTTTATTTCCTGGGCATGGTTCAATTGGTCTTTAAGCGGGATTTTTTGGAATATCACAGCAATATCTATATCGTTTGGCGAACTATCTTCCATCACCGAAGAGCCAAACTGGACTATATCAAATACGTCCTTGCTGCAGTTTAACTTTAGTTTTTTCAGCCAAAGTTTTTGCGTCATTCTTTATAACCTCTGCCAATTCCTTGGTCATTATTTGGACATAACTATCCTAGTAAAAAGGGAAATCTTTATCCAGCAAATCGAACACGTCAGGAAATTTATCTTGAGTTACTCTAAACCTGCTTGTATGAGAAGAAGGAGCCTTACCAGTTTTTTGCAATACATACAAATCAGCTAACGCAACCAAAGACTTGAAAAATAATACAACTGCAGAATTATACCTTCCCTTTTTAAGTTCATCCTCTGCTGATTCAAAATATTCCCTTGCAGTTTTTTCAAGTATCTCTTCTTTCATATGCGGTTATAAAAACTTTGGAGTTTATAAATATTTTCTTACCAAGTATGAAATTCTCGCAAAAAAAGAGCTTTTTTATTACCAAGTAAGAACGGGTTTTGTTCCACAATCAATGGCACCAAACTGGTTTCGTATACGGTTTTTGTTTGTTTTCCAAAGGAATTTCCTTACGAATTGTTTGCTAATTTCTTTACGAACTGCCAAACGGGTTTTGGAAACGAGGTG
>JAUYDG010000142.1 GCA_030691925.1 Nanobdellota archaeon | reverse complement strand
TGCTGAGGAATTTCGTAAGACATTTTAAAAAATAAGCTATTAACAGACTGAACGAAACGAGAGTGTAACGTGATCGAGCGAGTGAAATGAGCGAAGGAGTCACAAAACGGCACGATATTTTTTTATGGATAGAAGGGCACTTTCGCTACATTTAAATAAAATAATATTTCCTATTTGTATAATGGACTTTAAACAAAAATTTGAACCAAAAGGAAATAGGATAATTCATGGAGCAGGGCAACAATTCCCAGAAGATTTTAGAGATTATTGGAATACGGTTGGAAAGTACAAACCAATACTCTATATGACTTATATAGAAATAAAATGGTCTGATGAAAAATGGTTTAATATTATCAAGAATGAGATTAAAGAATTTCCTAATGTTATTCTTCAGATTGGTTTATCAATGACAAACGAAGTTGAAGGCGACCCACAATCTCATTACGAGCATGATGTTGCCGAAGGAAAATATGATGAAGCAATAGATAGGTTTTGTAAAGGAATTAAAGAATTAAGGATTCCAACTTTTGTAAGATTAGGATATGAGTTTAATGGACTATCATGGAATGGTTATCTACCTAAAACTTATGTTAAAGCATGGAAACATTTTGTTAATAAGATAAGAAAAAATAAAGTTGATAATATAGCAATGGTTTGGTGTTATTGTCCTGAAGGTAAAAAGGGTTATATGGATTATTATCCCGGTAATGATTATGTTGATTGGTGGGCGATAGATATTTTTTCCCCAGAACATTTTAATGATGGATATACAGAAAAGTTCATGCAAGATGCTAAAAAACATAAAAAACCAATCATGGTAGGAGAATCATCTGCTAGATATATTGGTACTAAAGAAGGTCAAAAAAGTTGGGATAAATGGTTCAAACTGTATTTCAGATGGATAGACAGACACCCAATTGTTAAGGCATTTTGTTATATTAATTGGAATTGGACAAAACATAAACATTGGAAAGATTGGGGTGATTGTAGAATCTCTCAAAATGATGTTGTAAAGAAAAAATACCTGAAAGAAATAAGTAAACCGAAATACATACATAATCAACCTATTAGTAAATTTCTGAAGAAAGTACATCATTAAGAAAGTGCCCTTAATTTAGGAGAAAAGTTTCTGCAACGTTTGTTATCCGCGGTCGTGGCCGCCTTCGGCGGTCTATTTTTGTTGGGCACCCGAGAGAAAGCGAGCACTGCTGTCGAGGAGGTCGGAGTCGCCACAAGCATCGGAGCCGTAGTAGCCGCGGTCGAGGACGAGCACCCGCAACTCATCCTGGCTTGTGTTGCTTCTAAGGTAAACGCCCATTCCTTTTTCTTTGCCAGTTTTGTCAAACCACACATCGACATATCTTACAAGTGTTTTCTTATCACCGCCCATTGCTGCAAGCCAGAACTCATGAACCTTAGCTTCCTCTCTCGTCAAGCCTTGGTTGTATACGCCGTTTCTGCTGTCAAACTCTACACCCTGCTCAGCATCATAATCAATAGGTATAACTCTTTGGTTGAAATCCGGTTTGATGTTTTCCAGCTTATCAGACCTGAGGATTAGCTTAAACCTAGTGCTATGAACCTTGTAAGCTACGCCTGTAACAGAATTAAACCAATTCTTAAACAACTCCGCATCATTGCCATTTGCCTCATAATCCGCAATCCTCGCCTCAATATTTTCAGAGAAAGTAAAAGGCTTCTGACCTTGCTCTTTCAGCTTCGCGATGCCCATTGCAAAAGTATTAGTACGAATCACTTCAAATTTGGTGTATTTTAGCTGAGCCCCTGCCTGCTTTCCAGCTTCAGTTTTCTTGCTGGTGAAAGCTTTCTTGTAAATTGCTCTTATCTCTTTTTTCTGCTCATCAAGATACTGCCCAATCTCATAAGGCGTTGCGATACCTGGCTCTTCAACATCATAAATGTTCTGAACTTTTTGGTCGATTGTCATTTTGTTTTCCTCCAATATTATTTTTAAGGACTAAAATAACACCTTATTTTGATTATCGAATATATTACAACACCCCTTATATAAACCTTTCGTTTTTTAACCACTAGATAGTAATTATTACAATTGAAGTGTCGAATTTTGAACGTATCCCCCTTATAGAGCTTAAATTTGAAATCTCATAAGCTTATTTTCATATCTTCTATAGTAAAGTTATAAAAATGTATTTGGAATCGTTGAGTCGTCGTCGCCCGTTACCTCGGTTTCTCTTTTAGCCTACAGTTCTCGTTTCGTATAGGCCAAGCACGTTATGCTAAGAAAACAAAAATCTTTCCGAAAATATTAAAAAACAGCAAAACTCTAATTTTAATAATAAGCTATGGAAATAAAAAATGTAGCAGCCAGAAAGGTACTGAATTCTAGGAAACAGCCAACAATAGAGGTGACGATAAACAAGAAGTACTCGGCAGCAGCGCCATCCGGAGCGTCCACAGGAACGTATGAAATACCATCCTATCCGGACAAAGGCGTAGACTTCGCAATAAGGTTCATAAACGAATCCAAGGCGCTGAAAGGCCTTAAGATAGAGAGGCTGGAAGACTTCGAAAAAGTAGAGCAACTACTGCCAACAATAAAAGGCAACCCGATGATAGCGCTAGAGTTTGCGATACTCAAGGCAGCATCAAAAAACAAGATATGGAAATTCCTAAATCCTAATGCTAAGAACATCCCAATGCCACTAGGCAACGTTATAGGCGGAGGAGCGCACATCAAAGGAACAGAAAAGCCAGACATACAGGAATTCCTATTGCTTCCGAAAACCGAGAAGTTCAAAGACGCCAAATCCGTGAATGAACGCATACATAAGATAATAGGCAAAAAGCTTGGCGTCAAAAACATGACAGATGAAGGCGCATGGGCTCCCAAGCTTGACACGATAAGCATACTAGAGATCATACAAGAGGCTGTAGAAAAAGTGCAGGCAGAAACAGGGCTGAAAGTGACCATAGGGCTGGACGTAGCAGCCTCAGAGTTCTTCACCAACGAAAAATACGAGTACAAGAACTACTCCAAAGGAAACCCGAAAAAAATCCTGAGCAGAGAAGAACAGGTAACATTCATGGAAGAGCTAGCCAAGAAGTACAATCTAAGCTACATCGAAGACCCGTTCCAGGAAAACGACTTCGAAAGCTTCAAGGAACTGAAAAACAGAGTCAATGCGCTAATATGCGGAGACGACCTGACAACGACAAACCTTGAACGGCTAAAAAGAGCGAAAGACTGCATCAACGCAGTAATAATAAAACCGAACCAGATAGGCTCCTTGCTAAAGACAAAAGAAGCAGTAGACTACGCTTTAAACAACAACATAACCCCAGTGATAAGCCACCGCTCAGGAGAAACCATGGATGCCACGATAAGCCACCTGGCAGTAGCATGGAACATCCCGATAATAAAATGCGGAATACACGGGAAAGAAAGGCAGGCAAAACTGAAAGAACTTCTAAAAATAGAAAAACAAATATGAGCACTAACAATAGTAAAAGCTGTTAAAGGCTGGACATAAGCCTGGTAGCGAACTTGGACTCTTCATCAGCGTATATCAAAATCTTGTTAGCTTCTTGAACATTATTAACAACAATAGTCATGGCTATATTATGCGCTGCTACGTTTGAAACATCAGAACCAGAAGAGTACTCATTGTTCGCACTCACTATTTTCGTTACCGCCTCAACATAATGGTTGAACGCCCGAGTATAATAATCATGCACAAGCTTAAAATCCTCCGGTACATTCAAAGCAACAACCTTATCACGCAAAGAAACTACCTTCTCTAGATCCTCTTTCGTGACGCTCTTCCAATCATCAGCCTTAACAGTCACTTCCTTAATCTGAACTAAGAAAGAATTCATCACATTAGCGTACCCATCTTTTTCCTGCTGGCACTGCGTGTCACAAACATTAGCAGCAGCCTTGCCAGTGGTGATGCTTTTACAACCAGACATAAAAACAACTAGCAAAAGAAGTAACAAAGCGGTCACCCTCTTTTTCATACGATAAAAAGAGGTGTTATGAGTATAAAAATTTTATCAGTCCTTAAAATAAATCCTGTCCTGAGGCTTGTCCCTCTTCTCAAACACCACACCCACTTCCTGGAACAGCTTCAAGAACTCCTGGTCAGGGTAATCGCCGAAAGTAACGAACCTCTTGATCTTAGCGTTAGCAAGCATCTTAGCGCAGAGTATGCAAGGCGAATGGGTGCAGTAGATAGTAGCACCGTCCAGGTTTATCCCGTGAAGCGCAGCCTGTATGATAACGTTCTGCTCGGCATGGATAGCCCTGCAAACCTCTTGCCTTGTGCCAGAAGGTATGCCAAGATCGTCCCTCAAGCAACCAAGCTCCAAGCAATCCGTAGTCTTAGCTGCAGCGCCGTTATAACCAGTTGTCAAAATCTTCTTATCCTTAACAGCTATAGCGCCTATCTTATGCCTTTTGCAAGTGGCCCTCTCAGCAACAACGCTAGCTACCTTAAGGAAATACTCATCAAGGCTTATCCTTCCCGGCTTGCTGAAACCAAAATCCTTCAACAATCGATCCACTTTCCTGTGCAGCTGCTCCACAGGCACGTTGTTAATAACAATGCAGTCGGCCATCTTAATGCAGTTCATCACCTGCTGGCCGTGCTCTATGCTCAAGTCCTCGCTGAGCTTCTTGAACTCTTCAAAAGTCTTAGGGTCGCCAGGCCTGTTTCTTGCCAGCATCCTCGCAAACCTGGTTTCTTCCAAAGAATCAACACCTATCAAGACGAAACCAGGAATCTTCCTGAGCTCCCTGACCTCTTCAGGATTTCTTATGCTGTCTATGACTACGTTCTTGCCAGCAGGAAGCTTCTCCTTAATCCTTAAAGCTAATATTCCGTTGCCATGCTCCTCCCTGAACCTGTTGCCCAAGGATATCATCTCCTCTCTAACCTTCTGTACACCAAGCCTGTCAGCTTCCTCCTTCAACACGTCAGAAAGAGAAAAATAAGAAAAGCCCAAGCTCTTAAGATAATTAGCAACCTCCCCTTTCCCAACACACAAATGACCTGTAAGACCGATTATCATTTTTTCTCAAACTTTCCAAGCCTTATATTAGCAACATCCCAGCAATGATCATAAAGGTGCAGCCCTTTGCTGGAAGCTATTATCTCCCCATCCTCCACGCCTATAGACGCTGCCATGTACTCTTTCAGCAATTGCAGTCCTGCGAGGTTAGCCGGGAAGCCACCCCATAAGTCCCAGGACCTGAAATAAGGATAGAAGTTAAGCTTTCCCTCGATAATCATAGTGTCTATGAGCCTCATGCAAGGCGGGTCATTAAGGGAGATATCAGAAGGCATCCCAATCTCCATAGTGCACTGGTTCTGGCTATAGCCTTCCTCTTTATATTTCCTTATCACTTCTTCTATCTGGTTGACACCGAACTTGTACTGCTTATAGTTCTTGCCAGATTTTATCTTAACCTTAGGGCTGTTAAGCCTCTCGCCATAAGTATAATCCTCGTTAGGCTTTTTCAAGTCTGTTATCAAATACTCTAAATATGATTCGAGATATTTCTCATCTGCCGGCGGAGGGATGCCCAAACCAGGAGGGATGTCAGGCAATAAAGGCTTAGTGTTAGGATACTTAACGTGGACAGTAACAAAGTCAAGCTGTCTCCTCATCTGCTTCTCATAGCTCCCATGATCCACAGGTATTTCCCTGCCCTGCTCCATGACATCTTTCAGGCACAAAAACCATGCTTCCGGAAGGTCTCTTGCTGTTATGTGTATAAGATTCATATATTAAACACCCCGCTTTATGGCTTTAGAACAGAGCTTGTTTAAAAAGAATTTTTGTTTGCCAATATATATGTTTGATGTTATACAATATTTATTAAGCAAACACGTTTCTCGATTATAAAAAGGGTTGATAATTCATGAATTATAAGCTTGTACTGGTAGAAGGAATAGACGGCTCAGGAAAAGGGGTCATAACCGATACTTTCAAAGAGCTGGCTGAAAAAGAAGGCCTGAAATGCTTCGACCTAAGAAGTTACATAAAAAAAGAGAAGGACTTCCCGGAATACGAAACCATCAAGGATTATGATGTTATACTGTCCGCTGAGCCGACGCACGGCTGGGTAGGAAGGGCGATAAGGGAAGAGCTGATAAAAGACAACAAAAGGGACTATTCAGCACTAGCAGTGGCGCAAGCATACTCCCTGGACAGGAAGATACTCTACAAAAGGCTTCTCATAAGGGCATTGCAGGAAGGGAAGATAGTCCTGCAGGAAAGAAGCGTTGTAAGCTCACTAGCATACCAGCCACTGCAAGCGCAGCTAAAAGGCGAAAACCTTACGCTGGAAACCGTGCTGAAGCTGCCCGGAAACAAGCTGGCAATAGAAGACTACCCGCCAACCGTGCTTATAATAACAAGAGTGGACCCGGAAACAGCGATAAAAAGGCTGGCAGAAAGAAACAAAAAAGACCTATGCATCTTCGAAAAACTGGATTTCCAAAAAAAGCTTGGCGAAAGATACGAGAGCGCATGGCTAAGATCGCTGTTTGAAAAAAAAGGCACGAAAATCCTGTACCTAGACACCAACCAAACCTTAGAGCATACGAAAGAACAAGTAAAAAAAGTTTGGAAAGACCATCTTAGCTAAAAAAAGAGGAAAATGATAGTAACAATATCCGGAACACCAGGAGCAGGAAAAAGCACAGTAGCAAAGGAAATAGCCAAAAAACTAAGCCTAAAACACTACTACATGGGCGGCATGATAAGGGAAATGGCCAAAAACCAAGGCCTGACACTAAACGAGTTCTACGCAAAAGACAAAAACGTAGACAGGCTAATAGACGACCGCCTGGTAAAGCTCGGCCAAGAAGAAAACAACTTCATAGTAGAAGGAAGAACAGCCTTCCACTTCATACCGCACTCAATAAAAATATACATGGATGTCAACCTAAAAGAAGGGGCGGAAAGGATATTCAAAGACGAAAAAGAAAGAAATGAAAAGAAATACAATGATGTGGACGAAGTCCTGGAAGGCATCAAAGAAAGGCTGAAAACAGAAACAAAAAGATATAAAGAGCTGTACAACTTGGACGTACATGACAAGTCAAAATACGACTTCATACTGGATACGACAAATCTGAACGCAGAAGAATCTCAGAAAAAACTTATAAACTTTATAAGGCATTATAATAAGCGATGATAGGATTAGTAATAGCGCTCATACTAAGCATAGTCCACTCGTTCAGCAGAACGATTTCTAAAATCATAGAAGAGCACCACATAAACATAACAAGCTTCAGCGCAGGCATGTTCCTAACATTAATATTCTTGGAATTCCTGCCATTAACCCTCGATGGGATAGAATACGGCGTCCCAGTATTCCTGCTCATAACAATAGGCTTCGTAGCATTCCACTCAAGCGAAAAATACCTCTACCAACACATCAAAAACAAGAAAGAGCTGCTGAAAGAGCTAGCACACCTGCACAACATAGGATTCTTCATCAACCACCTGATGGTGGGATTCGTACTAGTCTTAATCTTTGAAATAGGAAGATACGCCAGCTACCTGATAGTCATTCCTTTCCTATTGCACACGGTCTCATCCTCTATGTCACTAGAGCACATCCACGCGAGGATAGGGACAAAATTCAACAAGTTCCTGCTCAACATGTCAACATTCCTGGGAGCACTATTCGCATACCTCATTAATCTAGGAACGTTCTGGCACTATGCTTTATTCTCATTCTTCCTAGGCGCCTTACTCTACATATCAATAAGGGATATGCTGCCTGGAGGTAAAAGAGGCAACTTGTTAATGTTCCTGGCAGGATTCCTGCTAACGATAGGGATAATCTCAATAATCTAGACTAAAAAAATTTTTAAAGAATCCTCTTCCTTAATTGAACATGGCAAGCAAAAAAAATGATGTGTACGATACAATAATAATAGGCGCTGGACCAGCTGGCATGACCGCAGCTATCTATGCTGTAAGATACAAGCTAAAGACCTTAGTGATTTCTAAGGACGTTGGCGGAGTAGCAAACCTAGCCCATAAAATAGAGAACTGGCCCGGCATTACAAGCATCACAGGAATAGAGCTCATGCAGAGCTTCAAAAAACATGTGGAAGCTTTAGGCGTCAAGATTTTACAAGACGAGGTTGTCAAGCTAGCAAGCGGCTTCGAAGTTGTGACTTCTGGCGGGAAGAAGTTCAAATCAAAAACATTGATACTGGCACTAGGAACTGTAAGAAGAAAATTAAACGTTCCAGGAGAAGACGAGTTCATAGGTCGCGGAGTATCATATTGCACGACCTGTGATGGAGCCATGTTTAAGAACAAGACAGTCTGCGTCGTCGGCGGAAGCAACTCTGCAGCAATGGCAGCATTACTACTGGCAGAATATGCAAAAAAGGTATACATAATCTACAGGAAAGAAGCGCTGAGGGCAGACCCCATACTCATCGAAAGGATAGCAAAAAACAAAAAGATAGAAGTGATTTACAACGCAGAAATAACCAAGATACTGGGCATGAAGTTTGTGGAAAAAATAATACTAAACAACAGCAAAGAGCTGCCGATGGAAGGAGTCTTCATAGAAATAGGAGGAATACCATCAACAGACCTGGCTAAAGAGATAGGCGTGAAGCTCGACGAGCACAACAGCATAATAGCCGATGCCAACATGAACACCAACGTTCCCGGAGTCTTTGCGGCAGGTGATATTACAAACACATTCCTAGACCAGGTAGTTACTGCCTGCGGCGACGGAGCAAAAGCAGCCTATTCAGCATTCAACCACTTGAAGAAATAGTCTCTACAGTACAGGATACTTTCCGTCAAAACAAGCTGTGCAGAATTCTTTGCTGCACCTTCTAGTACAGCCTAGCATCCCACTCTTGCTCAGGTAACCCAAAGAGTCCACCTTCAAAAAATTCTTTATCTCAGACACAGATTTCGAAGAGCCTATCAACTCCTCCTTGGTAGGAGTGTCTAGGCCGTAATACCAGGAATTGGTAACAGGCGGCGAGCTTATCC
>JAUYDG010000134.1 GCA_030691925.1 Nanobdellota archaeon | reverse complement strand
TCTTAATCTTTTTATTTTTACTTTTATTTTTCTTAATTTTGGTCTTCTTATTTTAATTAACCTTTTGATTTTTCTTGGTTTAATCAGTTTCCTTTTTAGTTTTGGTTTTTTTAATGCCTTGAGTTTTATCCTTTTGGTTAGCCTGGGTATTGGTTTTCTTATTCTTATTTCTAGCTCTGGTTTGGCTATTTCTGTTTCTAGGTTTGCTATTGATGCGTTTAGTTTTTCTATGAATCCCTTGTTGTCTTCTTCTTGCAGGACGACGCCGCATTCTGGGCATTTGAAGTCGTAGTCCATTGCGTGTTCCATCTTGAATCTTACGCAGTTTTGCGGGCAGATGTAGAATGTTTCCTGTGTTTCTAGGTTTAGCCTTTCTTTTAGCAGGGTTAGTTTCTTCTGTTTGACTATTCTTACCATGCTCTTTGCCTGGGGCATGTTGAAAGTCCAGTAGTAGATGTACCACCCTTTTTTCTTGTCTTTTTTTCTTATTGATGTTACTAGGTTGTGCGCCTGCAGCCTGTAGAGCATATTCCTTATGGTATTAACCGTTAATCTTAGCTTTTCTGCTAATTTGAATTCAGAAACGTTTTCCTTGTCTTTCAGAAGCCCGACTAGCTTGACTGTGTCTTCTCCTGCTACTTCCTTTACCAGCTCCTCGGTTATTTCCTTTGTCAGCCTCATGTTCCTTCCTCATCTTCATCCCTTTTTTTTCAAGCTTTCGTAGACGCTTCTAGCTGTTTACTCTCCAAAGACCCCCTTTTTAGTTACTTCTATAGTGTGGTAAATAATATATAAATGTTTCGTTCTGATAAAAAAAGCTAGTTGAGGTAAAAAATCTGTGCAACTTCAAATCCGTATCTTTCCGGATCTTGAAGTACATGATTTTCTCTGTCCAATGCGTCAGGGTCTTCTAATTTTAGGTCTTTGCCGTCGATAGCCCTTCCAGGCAATGTGCTTTTAGAGTAGACATTTCCTGTTTCTAGGTCTTTTAATATTTCATAAACTCTGTTTCCAGATTTGTCTATTATGCTGTACCTGTCCACCCCGCCATCGCCGTTTTGGTCTTCTATCCTTATTGTGTAGTCTTCCAATAATTCTGATTCCATTACTGCGCCTACAGCTTTTAAGCCCCCATACAGTGGCCCTTCGATGGTTTGTTCCACTTTGGATTCTGGTACCCTTTTTTCATCCGCCCTGCTGATGGCAGCTCCGTTTGTAAGGCCATATAACCCTATAAGAGCTGCTGATAATACCAGTAATTTGTTTAATGCTTTCATTTTAAAACCCCAAAATAGTTATCACTATTAAGTAGTTAACAAATATATAAACCTTTCGGTTTTACACAATATTATTTCAATATTCACTACACTATAATGATACCAAAAGTTTTAATATAAAAACCTTTGTATTAAGGATTAACAGTTGGAGGTGTATCTAATGAAATTATTTTCCAAGAAGGAAGCGAAGCCTGAACTTCCCCCTTTAAAATTCCCGGAGTTTCCGAAAGAAGAGCCTAAAATACCTGCTTACGAGCAAGGCATCTCGCCTGCAGAAGCGGCTTCTATAAAGCAAGCTATTACTATGCCTGGGCTGGAGATCCCTATTAGGAAGCCTATGCCCGTAAGGCCGACTTTCACTGAAAAGCCTGCTTATACAGCCCCGGAGCATGAAAGGGAAACCCAGAAGAGAGGCCAGACATTATTCATCAAGATGGAGCGCTATAAAGAGGCTATTATCAAGATGGAGCATATAAAGGAAACCATAAGCGAGGCTGAAAAGATACTTAGGAAGCTTGATGAGATAAAGCGCCAAGAGGATGAAGAGCTTGCTAGATGGCATCAGGATTTAGAGGTTATAAAAAGCAAGATACTTTCAATCGACAATAGCTTGTTCGAGGGTTAACTAATGGGCAATGAGGCAATGCACGTAGGTATAGAGGAACCGGTTCAGAAGAGAAAGGAAGTTTTGAACGTAGCTATTGATTCTATACAAGCCTTGAAAGGGTTTGAGCTGTACAAGAAGATTAACAAGGAAAAGGATGTTTACCGCAAGCATTTCATCCAAGTAATCAAGGAGCTCAGCATAGCCATAAACGCGTTTAAGGAGCATATGCCTCCTTTATACGTGCATAAGGAAGAGGAGGAGAAGGCTGAAGAGCAGACTAAGCCAGTTATCATTAAAAAGCAGCCCCCTAAGAAGCCTAAAACGCACTTTGATGAGCTTGAAGATGACCTAAGGGTTTTGAAGGAAAAAATATCTCGGTTATAGCCATCTTTCTTTTTTCTTTTAAAAACAGTTGTGAACCTTTACAGAAAAATTTTAAAACATGCCTTGCTAATCCTTTTAGAAATGAAGGCCAAAGAGCTGAAGAAAAGGTATCTGGAATTTTTCAAGGAGAGGGGCCATGCTATCATGGGTTCTGCCTCTCTTATTCCTGAGAATGACCCTACTGTACTGTTTACTACTGCCGGCATGCATCCCTTAGTCCCTTTTTTGCTCGGCGAGAAACATCCTTTGGGCAAGAAGCTTGCTAACTGCCAGAAGTGCATAAGGACCGGCGACATAGACGACGTTGGCGATGGCTCTCATCTTACTTTTTTTGAGATGCTTGGCAACTGGAGTTTGGGTGATTACTTCAAGGAGGATGCGATAAGGTGGAGCTATGAGTTCCTGACCAGCAAGAAGTGGCTCGGTTTTGACCCTAAAAAGCTTCACATCACCTTGTTTGCAGGCAATAAGGATGCCCCTAAAGATACTGAGTCTGAGAAGGTATGGCTAAGCTTAGGCATTCCCGAGGAGAGGATATACTTTTTGCCTAAGGATGATAACTGGTGGGGTCCTGCTGGCGAGACCGGACCTTGCGGCCCTGACACAGAGATGTTCATCGATACCGGCAAGAAGAAATGCGGACCTGACTGCAAGCCGGGCTGTAGGTGCGGCAAGTATTTCGAGATCTGGAACGATGTTTTCATGCAGTACAACAAGACAAAGGATGGAAAGTATGAGCCTTTGAAGCAGAAGAACGTCGATACTGGCATGGGTGTTGAGAGGACTGCTGCTATGATGCAGGGCAAGAAAGATGTTTACGAAATCGAGACTTTTAAGCCTATAGTCGATAAGGTTAAGGATCTTGCTGGGATTAAAAATCCTGATGAGAAACAGACTAAGCTTATAAGGGTGGTAACTGACCATTTAAGGGCTTCTACTTTTATTCTTGCTGAGGGGCGCATAGTGCCGTCCAACTTGGATCAGGGGTATGTTCTTAGAAGGTTTATCAGGAGAAGCGTTAGGTATGGAAAGCTTTGGGGTATAAAAGATAGTTTTACTGCTAAGATAGCTGAAATAGTCATCGATATCCATAAGGATGAGTATCCTGAGCTCGAGAAGAATAAGGGTTTCATCTTTGATGAGCTGAACAAAGAAGAGGATAAATTTGTTAAGGTCTTAGACCAGGGTTTGAAGCAGTTTGAGAAGCTCGGAAATGATGGCAGGATTTCCGGCAAGGATGCTTTTGTGCTGTTCTCAAGCTATGGTTTCCCTGTTGAGATGACTGAGGAGCTAGCGAAAGAAAAAAGTTTAAAGTTTGACAAGAAGGAATTTGAGGAAGAATTTGAGAAGCACCAGCAGCTCTCCAGAGTAGGCGCTGAGAAGAAGTTCAAGGGGGGGCTAAGTGATGCCTCTTATGAGAACGCCAAACTCCACACAGCTACGCACCTGTTGCATAAAGCCTTAAGGGAAGTGTTAGGGGATCATATTAAGCAGATGGGTAGCAATATAACGCCTGAAAGGCTGAGGTTTGACTTTTCCCATGACAAGAAAATGACGCCTGATGAGATAAAGCAGGTTGAAGACAAGGTTAATGAGAAGATTAAGGAAAGCATTAAGGTTGAAAAAGATGAAACTACAGTCGAAGAAGCGCATAAGTCTGGAGCTGTAGGCTTGTTCGCTAACCGTTACGGTGAAAAGGTCTCTGTGTATACTATAGGCAAGTACTCTAAGGAGATATGCATGGGGCCTCATGTCAAGAACACTTCAGAAATAGGCCGTTTCAAGATAATCAAGGAAGAAGCTGTAGCCGCTGGCGTCAGAAGGATAAAAGCCGTTCTGGAAAAAAGTTAGTATGTTCTGAATTTTCCTTTTCTTAGCAGTTCAATTTCATCTCTTAGGATTTATATTTAGAGTTTCCTGGCTTTGGCCAAGCAGTCTGAGAATTCCCTGGGCTGTTCCCATCCGCATCTTCCTTGGAAGCATTTGCATTTTGCCAGCTTGTAGCATTCGAATTCTGGTTTGTACACGCACGTGCTGAACCTTGTCTCTTCATAGCATATCTCATTGTTGCATCCGCTTATTTTACAGTCAGAATCTTTCTCACATCCATTTGTAACGGGCTTTTCTTGAGCAGCTTCTTTGCCAGGGCATATGACCTGCACAGGATAGCTTTCTGCTATGTTGCATCCTTTGTACTCAGAAGATTCGAGCGCTTCTGGTCTTATGCACACAGGCTTGTCCTTGTCTGGCAGTTTTGCGCAGGTATATCCTTCATCGCATGGGTTGTTAGCATCGCATGTTGTGCCTGTTATCATTTTTTGCGCGGCATCCTTGATTTCTGCGCAGCCAGCCATTAAAAGGAATAATGCAGATATTGTTATCCAGTACTCTTTTTTCATCTTTCTCTTATTACGCCGCTTATGATTATATACATTGCTATTGCGAAGAAGGATCCTATCAGGAACCATAGCGCGTAATCTGGTGTTGAGTATGTTGTTTCCAGTATTCTTGGTGCCGCAGCTAATGCTTTTGATTCTGCAAAATCCTGCATAGTCGGCGCCGCCATCATTTTTTCTCCGGCAAGGGCTATAGTCTTTGTGAAGTATTTCTGGTAAACATGTATCGCTCCTGATACTGCTAACGCTAG
>JAUYDG010000047.1 GCA_030691925.1 Nanobdellota archaeon | reverse complement strand
TTTGAAAGGGCTGAAGGATGCTATTGAGAAAGAAAACGTAGATGACATTAAGGAAAAGATGGACTCATTGCAGAAGACTGCCCAGGAGATAGGCGCTAAGATGTATCAGCAAGCTTCTCAGCAGCAGGCAGAAAAACCTGGAAGCGAAGAAGAGCAGCCTGAAGAGGAGAAGAAACACAAGAAGAAAGGCGACAAAGTCGTTGACGCTGACTTCAAAGTGGAGGATGAGGAAAAAGAAAAGAAATAAATACTTTTTTCTTTCTTATTTTTATTATGTTTGGAATACCTTCCACTGAGGACTGCCTTAAAATGATGGACGAGTATGGCATGCCGGATAATATCAAAGCCCATAGTTTCAAGGTCAGGGATATAAGCATTCTTTTGGCCGGGGAACTTAATGATAAGGGTGAAATCATGGACTTAAACTTGGTGGAGGCTTCTGCGTTGCTGCATGACATCGCGAAGATTCAATGTATAAGCTCTGATAAGAGGCATGACTTGGTTGGAGCAGATATCTTGAGGAGAAGAGGATATGACAGGATAGCTGAGGTAGTTGAGCAGCATATAAACTTAGTAGGCAAGGAAGACAGAATAACCGAAGAGGACATTATTTTCTACGCTGACAAGAGGGTTATGCACGATAAGATCGTCTCTTTGTCTGAAAGGTTTGAGGATGTTAATGAAAGGTACGCTTCTGATAATGCTGACCTGTTGAAAAAAATTGACTTCACTAGGAAAAAAAGTTACGAGCTTGAAAGAAGAATATTTAAAAATCTTGATTTCTCCCCAGAGGACTTAGTTAGCCTAATAAAATGACAAAGGACTATTATGAAGTTTTGGGTGTAAGCAAGAACGCTACTAAGGAAGAGGTTAAGAAGGCTTACAAGAAGCTTGCGATGAAGTACCATCCTGATGTCAGCAAGGAGAAGGATGCTGCTGAGAAGTTCAAGCGGATTTCCGAGGCTTACGCCGTTCTTTCTGATGACGAGAAGAGGAAGCAGTACGACACTTTTGGAGGTGATGCTTTCAGCCAGGCTTATTCGCAGGAGGATATTTTTAGGGGTTCCAATTTCGAGGATATCTTCGGTGACCTGTTTGGCGGTGATAATATTTTTGACACGTTATTCGGAGGGCGTTCTAGGCCTAGAAGGAGGGTTGGCTCTAACTTGAGGTATGACATGGAGATAGAGTTTGATGAGGCTGCCTTTGGCGCTGAGAAAAAGATAGAGTTCGAGCGGCATGAAAAATGTTCTGCTTGTGACGGCACCGGCGCTAAAGGCGGGGACATGGTCACCTGCCCTGATTGCCACGGCTCTGGTGTTATAAGGAGGACTCACAGGACTCCTTTTGGCATGTTTTCCCAGACTGCTACATGCGGGTCTTGCGAAGGTGAAGGTGAAGTTATGAAAGGGGCATGCCCAGAATGCCACGGTAAGGGTGTTTTTGTCAGGAAGAGGAAGATAACTGTCAAGATTCCTGCTGGTGTTGATACAGGGCATACTTTAAGGCTTTCCGGCGAGGGGGAGTCTGTGATGAACAGCCCTAACGGTGATTTGTTCGTTGTTATACATGTAAAGCCGCATAAGATTTTTCAGCGTGACGAAGATGACATATACTTGGAGCTTCCCCTCTCTTTCAGCCAGGCAGTGTTAGGTGCAGAGGTTGAGATACCTACTATAAAAGGTAAGGCAAAGCTTAAGATCCCTTCAGGCACCCAGTCTGAGACTGTTTTCAGGCTGAAAGGCGAGGGAATAAGCAATATTGATGGTTATGGCAAGGGTGATCAGTACGTAAAGGTTAAGATCATAACCCCTTCGAAGATTGGCAAACGGGAAAGGGAGATTTTTGAAGAGTTGGATAGTATGGATAGGAAAAATTTAAAAGGCAGCCTTTTTGATAAGTTATTCAGGTGAAAGTATGACCCGCTGCAATCGCTGTGGAAATGAATTTGATAATTTTTTTAATGGCGCCTATTGGTGCACTGTTTGCGGCAAGCAGTTCATGTTTGATGAGAATGTCTTGAAAGAAGAGAAAAAAGAAGAAGATAAAAAATCAAAAGAAAAAGATTAAGCGCTTCCTTTTATTATCCCTCTTATCACTTGTTCTGCTTCTGACATATATTGCGGTTGTGATCCTGGATCTCGTCCCTTTACTCTTTCGTAATAGTTGACGTCCATCTCTATCTTCGTATCTAGAATGTCTATGTCTTTTAGCGAATTGCATTCTATAACATACTTGCTCGACCCTGCTACAGGTATTCCTGTTTCGTCCCTGCTCCAAATTAGATCTTTGTTGCAGGAAGGCAGTTGTGGGAACCTGAACTTTTTGATTGCTAGTATTCCTTCCCTGTTGTTTTTTAACTGTAGTGTTATCTTTCCTGTTCCTAATACTTTATCATATGCTATGTCTATGTCTTCGCATGTTACCCAGGAGCTCATTTCTACGCATTGGTCAGGTATTTTTTCTGCTTTTACCTCGGCTGTTTCTTCTTCAGTTATTTCTTCTGCTCTTTTCGAGGCTTCTTCATCTTTGTCACAAATTCCTGAATTGTCAGCGTCTAGGCAGCATTCGCCTTCGTACATGATTCTTGGCGTTTCGCATGCAGGTTCTTCTGCTATCTTTTCTTTAGCGCACCCGCTTACCAAGAACAGGGCTATTAACAGTATGAGATATTTTTTCAAATCGTATCACCTCTTTTGACGCTTATTTATGGGGTTTTGTTTTTTTTAAGGCTTTCTTTTTTGTCACTTCGTTTTTCGTAAGCACTGAGTTGGGTATGTAGATTGTGTCGCCGTCAGCTTTTATTACCGTCTCTACCAGGCCTACGTTTACTACTCTTCCTTCTATTTCTTTTACTTTTATTATGTCTCCTTTTTTTATTATGTTTTTTTGGTGTATGAAGAATCCTGCTGTTATGTTGGGTATGAAGTCTTTGAATGCCAGCACTATGAATGATACAAGCACTACTAATAATACTATGAGGATTATGTAAAGTATGATTGTTTGCAGCCCTAGCTCTGCCAGCGCCCATATTACTGCTATGAGGTATATGAGGTATTTTGCCAGTGAGCTTATGAATTCTTCCACTGGGAGGGTTATGCCTGCCTGCTCTTTCAGTATCCTGTTTACTTCCAGCTCTTCCAGTATTTTTTTTATTATCCTGCTGATGATTCTTGCGGCCACCATCCCTATGAGCAGTATTGCTATTGCTGCTACTAGTTTGATCATCCATCCTTCGCTGGACAGGTTAAAAAATTGCCTTAAATCCATAATAACTATTATGAGCTTATTTCTTTTAAAGGTTTACTTTTTAGAAGGTTCTTTTATATTTATGAAGATTTTGTAGCCCATCTCTTGCAGTATCTTTGCTAGTTTTTGGTTGTGCTCTTGGTTGAACTTTGCGTATTTGATTTCGCCGTAGATGTGAGGGTTTTCATAAACTTTTACTAAAGGAAAGTCTTTGGTTTTTTCTAAGGTTTTTTTGAATATTACTGCAGTTCTTTTGGTATAAGTAGCTGTGACAGGAATAGTTATATCGGTTTTCTCTTGTTCTGTTTTGGTGCTTGTGCCCAGTGAGAGATTGTATACCGCTCCTTTTGAGATTACGCTGGCATAATCAGCGCCTGTATGTATTATTTCCTCATCTTTTATGCTGGGGTCACTTTCTTTTATAGCGTATAGGATATCGTCGTACTCTTGTGTTTTAAGCCTTTCGAAAAAGCTAGGATATGCTTCTATGTATTCTATTATATTATGGTATCTTTGTTCTCGATGGGTTTTAGTTGGTATATTTTTATTGTCTAATAGCCTGAGGGTTTTGTTGAAGCGGAATTCTATCCTTTCTGCCAGCATTTCTTCTTCTAAGGCTTTTTTTAGCTCTTTTGCTATGTCCTCCACAATTACCCTGTCAATTAAAGTTTTTTTTACTATCTGCTCGATTTCGCTTTCTATTCTTTCTTTGTTTTCTGGCAAGAAGCTTTCTGGGATTTTCATTGTGTTTTTATATCGATAGTTGCTTTATAGCCTCTTTTTTTGAGGGCTTTTATTATTTTTTCGTTGTGTTCCTGGTTGAACTTTACATATTCGATGCTCCCTTCCACTATCGGATTACAGTAAGCCTTTATTATAGGCACTGTTCTTTTATGGCATCTTCCGACGGTGGTTGTTTCACTGGTCTCTTCGTATTTGTATTCGCGGTTTTTTGTGTTAAGTATCATATCATATATGAAGTCTTTTGTTACTATGCTGAAGCTGTTTTCATAATCATGCATTATGTTCTCTTCTTTTAAGCATGGCTCTAGGTCTCTTATTTCTTCCAAGAGGCTTGTTGTTTCTTTTATTTTGATGCTGCTTTCTTTTTCTTCTTGTATTCTATCTATCACTTTTTTGGGTTTGTAAAAGTATGTGAGCTTATCGATATCGTAGCCATCATTAAAACTAAGTATGTCTTTGTGTGCTACCCTCCTTTGGGTTACGGTTTTTATGCTCCCGTCTTTTGAGAGGTCGATAGTCTTTTTGAATAGAATCTTAAATGCTTCCGCTAACGTTTTGCTTTCTAGGTATTCTTTTAATTCCTCTCCAATTTTTTCTATAAGGGCTTTGTCTATTAGCGTGTTGTTTATTATCTCTTCTATCTCTTTTTCCAGTTCTTTTCTTTGCGTTTCCGGTAAGAATGTCGAAGGGATTTTCATTTTGAAAATTATTGGCCTCGCTCACCCATGTTCAGGATCCTGCTTTTCACCTGAGGTTTTTAACGAGGCCTTTGTTTTTTATCATGCCTTATATTTGATGCTAAGCTAATTTTTATCTCCTTATTGTTAATAGCTAT
>JAUYDG010000024.1 GCA_030691925.1 Nanobdellota archaeon | reverse complement strand
AAGCTGAGAAGTAATGAGGAAATCAATACCGAGATACATCACTATACAAAATGAAAAAACCCCCTCATCCTCCTTGCAAGGGGAATGAGGGGGGTGGCATCGATGAAAGGTCTTCTAACCTAACTTTTTCCGAAGTGATCTCTATTTCAGTTGGATAGAGGTTCTCTCCCTTCTTGGGAAGGAGCCTGATAAAGACCTCAACAGGATGCTTTGCATTTGCAAATTCCAGAGAACTTCTTAACTACCTTCTTGATCGTCATGTTCTTCACCTCCTTTCAGCACCCCCCGGGCATAGCATTGAAATGGGTCGGGTTGAAATAAGTCCCCATGAATCTTTGCTCGATAACGGCAACCCCCTCTACACGCTTCTATCTCAATGCAGTTACAACTTAAATCTTTCAATAGGATTCGAGGAATTCGCTGCCAACAAACCCGAAGGCCTTCCTCAATCGATCCCACTGTTTCCTGACCGAAGAGTCCGCACTTTGCAACCCTTCTATTTGAGAGTATAGCACAGAGATGGGCACCACAGGTAGCATTATTTTTTAAATGATGCACTCCTCCTCCGTAACCATAATTAAGAAAATGACCTGCCACGGAGGGTGATACCCATAACTCTTTATTTTCCTTCAGTCTCCCTTCGATACAAGGGACATCCACATTCCATTCCCTGATATGTTTTGATTCAAGGAGAGAGGCCATCTGGTCAAACTCCTCTAAATTTCTTCGATGAATCATCGTCGCAATAGAGACCGTAATTCCAGTCTCTTGGAGAGAGTCGATTGCCGCAAGGGTCTTTTCGAAATTTCCTTTGCCGCGAAGAGATTCATGGCCCTCTTTCATCCCATCGAGGCTAATCTGGACTTCATGGACACGAAGTCTTCTTGAAACATCTCTGGTAATCGGTGTACCATTGGAAAGAAGGACAGATCGAAATGAGTGATCCCTCAGGATGTCATTGATCTCCCAAAAATAGGGATGAAGCAGAGGTTCCCCGCCTGAGAGGAGGAGTCGCAGACCCTGAATTTCTTCAAATTCTTTTAATATCTTTTGAATTTGTTCGATGGAAAGATCTTGATGCACACCATCGCCGATATAGCAGTGGCGGCATCGGAGATTGCATCTATCCGTAATCTGTAGTTCAAGGTATCGAAGAGAAGGGCTGGGCGATGGATTGGGAAAAGTCTTTCTTTGCATGGGAATTTCTGAGTGGGCGATCAAATGTTGTGATAGACAGTATTGGATGAACTCCTCATCCTCCTTTCGAATGGGAGGACTTTCTCCCTGTGAGCATTTTAGGAGGAACTGAAAAGCATCGGAGCTCAGTTCATAGAGGTCATCTTTTTCGACGTCA
>JAUYDG010000050.1 GCA_030691925.1 Nanobdellota archaeon | reverse complement strand
TCAAAAAAAGAATAAACTCTATAAAATTCTTGTAGAGTAAGGCCTTAAATCTATAACCTTGTCGCAGAACTGGGCAAGCTCGGTGATAAGCCTAGCATCAGAGCTCTCATGCACAGCCAACAGGACACCGCTCAAATCATGCAGCCTAACTTTGCTAGTCAGGAAATGAGCGAACTTTATAACACTCTCAACAGGATTGTAAACCGCCAAGGTGTCTAAAGAATCCAAAAACACGAACTCGTGCTGACCTTTGCTGAAAACAGGGTCTAATGCTATAGCTATCTCAGTCAAATTGCTTGGAGACCCTACAAAATAGCAATGCTCAGTATTAATATCATCTGTCATAGCCCTAGTTATGCAGTCTATGAAGAACAAATTACCCACATTGATGTTCTGTTTTTCCAACAGCTGGATAATGCTCTTGTAAGGCTTGTTAACGCTTATGTAGCTGCCTTTAACATCAGCTTTTTTCATCAAAAGAGAAAGCAAGTGCAGGTTAACCTCTTCAAAATGCTTAAACGGCACGATAGCCATAATAACAAAGTTTTTAGGCAGCTTCTTCAGCTCGTTTTCTAACGTTTTTTTCATAACAGTAATAGGAAAAGGGCGTTAGATTATAAACCTTACTATTTCCTGGTGAGAATAAAAAACCCGACAACGACGACCAACAAGGCTACCACGACCGCTATAATAGTACCCTTACGCCTCTCACTAATTATAACCTTGTCTTCAGGCTGCTCGGCTTTTTCCGTTTCTTCAGCTACTTCTTCTACAGGCCTTTCTTCGATAACTGTAACCTCTTCAACAGGCTTTATACAATCCGCATCATTTTCAGGTCCGCAAGCGCTAGGGCAACAAGTATCATTGCTTATACACTGAGTAATAGGGGTATTAGAACAGCTTCTTGGCGGAACAGTAGAGCATTTATCAATCGTGCAATTGTTGTTATCATCACAATCCCAATCGATTACGCATTCCTCCTTTTGGCAGAGGTTATTGATACACTTCAAATTCTCTTCACAACCGCAATCAGTGCAGCAGCTCACACTAGTCTCTGAAATGTTGCAAGACTTATCGCCGCATTCGAAATTAACAGTAATCTTAAGAATAGATTCGATGTTTTCTGAATCAACATAAGTGAAATTAAGAATCTCAATATACATCTCATTAATATCCGTGGTCCTGTTAATACCCGGCCGGACTATACCTTCAACACCATCAACACTTACTCTAAGCTGGCCCATAGAGCTAGCGCTTAACACAGTAAGAGTCTTGCCATAAACAGTAGCAGTATCATTGATATTAAGCTCTTTTGTAGTTTCAGTCTTAGCAGCAAAAACTAAAGGGATTAGGACTAAGAATAAAAAAATAATGGCCTTCTTCATTTCTTCTTCTTATTCTTCTTAATCAATTGCGCAATCTCTTTAGACTGTACGCTGAAGCCGAATTCGTGGCCAAGCTTCCTTATCCTGTAAGCAGTACCAACAATAGTTATGTAAGCCAAGGAAATGAACAGGTACTCTATCGCAACTGCAAGATTACCATATAATGCTTCTAATGACAGCATCTTAACCGCTAAGCTCCAGAAGGAAAAGCATAGCACGAAAACTAATACAAAAAGGAAATGCGTCGTCAACTCCCTCAAAGATGAGCCCTTTGACAGGCTTCTTCTGGCTTTGAAAACCCATATTATGGCTGTGACGCCGAAAGTCAAGGACAAAGCATTTACTAATAACTCTGCATCACCAACAAGCTTGATGACAGTAACTATGCCCACGATAATAGCAGCTAAAGCACTTATGATTGCACCTATCATTTTTTACCTCCAAAGTCTATTATGATATCACAAAACTGAGACAGCTCTTCAATAAGCTCCTTATCCTCTTCCCTTTCCAGGGATATTATTATACCTTTGACCTTCCACACCCTCATCTTGCCGGCAAGAAAATGGACAAACCTGGCTACGGTCTCAATACTGTTGTAAAGCAATAAGGTGGACAGGGAATCGAAAAACATGAACTTCTCTTTTCCCGGTAAAGCCATCACCGCCTGGTCCATGGCAATAGAAATATCGCTAAGATTCTCAGGATTGCCTATAAACAAGCAATTCTTAGTCTTAGCAACCTTGCCACCAGCAGTCTTAGTAACAGCATCGATAAAAATAATCATCTTAGTATCAACGCCGCTTTTTTCCAAGACTGATTTCATAGTCTCAAAAGGCTTATTTAATGTAATATAAACCCCTGGGATGTTCTTCTCCTTTGTAAGATGCTTAACCAACTCGATATTGGTCTTTTGATACTCCTTCGCAGAAACAGTCGCCAAAGCAATAAACTCTTTAAGATCCTTAACTTCCCTATCAAACTCCTCAATTTTTCCCATAGCTCTGTTTAAAGAAGTCCTAAAATATAAGGCTTTTGGTAAAATTTTTATACAGGCATTTGCTTAGAAAAGGATAAGAGGTGGTATTTATGGAAAAAGTGAAGTTCGGAATTCCAGGCTTAGACGAAATTTTGAAAGGTGGCGTGAAAGAAGGTTCTACTATTTTGATAACAGGCGTGCCAGGAACAGGAAAAAGCATAGCAGCGATGCAGTTCATATACAATAATGCGTTGAAAGGGATTCCGGGCATATTCATCACATCAGAAGAAAACATGACATCTTTAAGAGAGAACATGCTCAACTTAGGGCTTAAGATAGAGGCTTTAGAAAAGAAGGGCCTGATGACAATAGTAGAGCAGTCAATAACTTCTGGAGGCATGATATCAATAGAGGCTCCGCTGAAGCTAATAACCCAGAAAAAAATAAAAAGGGTGGCCATGGACTCCCTGACCTTGTTCGAATTCGTCTACGGCGGCAGCACTAATGAGTTCAGGAAAGGGATCATAAGCTTCATAAAACAGATGAAAGAAGCAGGGGTAACTTTGGTAGTAACGTCAGAAAGAGACACATCAGAAGTAGACGGCATGAAGTTCAAACCAGAAGACTTCATATTCGACGGCTTGATAATACTCTCGATGATAAGGAAAGGCTCAAGCTTCGAAAGAGTAATACATGTCAACAAGATGAGAGGGCAAGAGCACATGATAGACGTGTTCCCATTCCAAATAGGAGAAGGAGGGCTAAAAGTATTCCCAAAACAGATACCATTCTCACTAATAGAACAAGACGTACTGAAGAAGTCTAAAAGATGAAAGCGACAGAAAGGCTGAGCAGCGGAATACCAGGATTCGACAAGCTAGTGCAAGGAGGCTTCAAAGAGAAAAGCATAAACCTCGTAGTAGGAGGACCAGGCAGTGGAAAGACTATCTTCGCAGTGATGTTCCTGATAGAAGGCTTGAAAAAAGGAGAGCCCGGGATTTACGTAACTTTTGAAGAGAAAAAAGAGAAACTTTACGAAGACATGAAAAGCTTAGGCTGGGACATGAAAAAGTATGAAGAGTCTGGAAAATTTGCTTACCTGGAATACACGCCAGAACAAGTAAAAAAAGTCTTGATAGAAGGCGGAGGGACAATAGACAGCATGGTAACAAATATGAAAGCCAAGAGAATAGTAATAGACTCAATAACATCCTTCTCTCTGCTGTACAAAGAAGAGTTGGCAAAAAAAGAAGCTGCACTAGCGCTTTTTGAAATGATAGACAAGTGGGGCTGCACAGCAGTGATGACATCACAAGATACATCCATGAAAGGTATAGAAATATCCACAGCACTAGAATTCGAAGTGGACAGCATAGTGATACTCTACCATGAAAAAAAGAAAGGCGTGAGGAAAAGAGCACTAGAAATACTGAAAATGAGAGGAACAAAAGTGCCAAACGAGACTTACGGGCTAAAAATAGACAAGAACGGCTTGGCTGTACTGACAGAAAAGATGAAGTTCTGAAGATTTTTTGGTTTTGATAATGCAAAACGGTTGCGGTTTCCTTTTCGTGGTTCACGTAACTCTTCAACGTAACGGTTGAACACTCCCGCAGGGGCGCGTAAGTGTTTTCGTAAAGAAAGTGGGCTTCTATTCTTTTTTCAGCCTATTGATTATTTCCTTCTCTGAAGGCAATTTAACCTTGTATTCGGATACAAATATCTCTTTTCGTAAGTCTCCAAGAGCATAATGTACTGTCTCTTCATCTTTGGATTTACAAATGATTAAGCCTACTGGCAAACGCTGCCCTTTCTTCCACTTATTTTCCTTATACCAGTTGAGATAAGAGTACATCTGGCTTACATG
>JAUYDG010000097.1 GCA_030691925.1 Nanobdellota archaeon | reverse complement strand
TATACTTGAATCCTGACTGGTTAAAAACTATCGTGGTAAAATATTTCTTGCCTTTAAAGTTAGGAAGCCTTGCTTTTTTATCCCCTTTTTTCCATAAAGCAAAAAAACTTTTATAATCGGCATCAAGAGATCTAAGCGTGTACTGTAAGACTTTGCTATAAACCCAACAATACTCAGGAAACTCTTTCTTAATCTCAGGAAGATCATTCTGCTGTTTCAAATAAGGAATATGTTTTCTATTTTTATTGAAAGCTTCTTTCCTCTCTTGCAAAGCAAAATTATACAATAACCTACATTTCTCAGAAAGCTTCCAAAGAACATCCTCCTGTTTTTCAGTAGGTTTTATTTTTATTTGTTGAGTTAATTGCATTTTTAACCTCTTTTTTCATACAAAAAAATTGGTTTGTCTTTATATACCTTACGCGCACACTTGTCGCGTTGTCCAGTACCCAAAACGCACCAAATTTTCGAAGAGAAGAAAAAATTTCCGAAACCCTAATTCATCACCAACCTAAATCAAGGGTTTTATGAAGGAGACTTCTTAGCGAAAGAGTTAAATATTTTTGTTGTATTATATCTACGAATGGACTTTGTGAATATACTCCTTTTTTTTGTAAGTTTGTACATTGGCTGGAATATCGGGGCGAATGATGCTGCTAACTGCTTAGGCCCTTCTGTAGGCGCGGGCGTTTTAAGCATTCGTAAGGCTACTTTTATAATCGGTGTTTTTGTGTTGCTCGGGGGTTTTTTGCAGGGGAGCAGGACGATTAATAGTGTAGGCACCGGGATTGTTGATGCTGGTCATATGAGCTCTTTGATATTCCTTTGCGCCCTTAGTGGCGCGGCTATTTTGAAGACGTTTTATACCTTCAGGGGGGTTCCTGTCTCTACCACCCATGCTGTTATAGGCGCGCTTGTTGGCGTTTCCTTGTTTGCCGGTGTCGAGGTGGACTGGGGTTTTACCGGAGGGATGTTTCTTGCCTGGGTTCTTACGCCTTTCAGCGCCGCAATTTTAAGCTACCTGACTTATCGTATAGTCGCTTTTGCGCTGAGGGATGTGAAGTTTTATTTTTTGCAGAAATATTTGCAGATACTTGTCATTTGCAGCGGGATTTTCCTGGCATACGCTTTAGGCGCTAATAATGTTGGCAATGCAATGGGCTTTGCTGTCGGGAAGGGGATTTTGCCGGTGGCTTCTGCGGGCTTAGCAGGGGGTTTTTTCATGGCCTTGGGTGCAATAACTTTTAGCAAGAGGACTATGAATACTATCGGCAGCGGCATAACAGAGCTTGACAGCTGGATGGCTTTTGCTGCCCAGGCCGGGGCTGCCATGACGGTTTACATCCTTACGATGCTGGCAATACCTACGTCTATAACTACAGCAGCTGTTGGCGGTGTTGGAGGCGTCGGCCTTGTTAAGGGTGTAGCAACTATCGACAAAGAACAAGTCTTTAAAATAATACGGGGCTGGATTTTAACACCATTGATGGGCGGTGTTTTCGCTATACTGATGTTCAAAATACTTTCAGGACTATGAAAAGGTTTAAATAAAACAAAGTGGAGGTAATTAATATGGCTTTAAGGATATTGCCAATTTTTGGTCGTGATAAGGAAAAAGAAACTGTCAAATGGTTTCTGAACCATGCGGATACTATACAAAAGATAGGTGTCCCGTTGCAAGAATCGATAGTTGCAACTTTTAAGAAAAAAGATTTTAAGCTTGTTATCGAGAAGGCTAAAGAAGTAAACGATCTGGAAAAACAGGCTGATAATGCAAGAAGGGCAACTGCCACTTCGCTTTATGAAGGGGCATTCCTCCCGGTGATGAGGTCCAGGCTTTACGACCTTTCTGGCAGGATGGACAATGTTGCCGATGCTTCTAAGAATGTTGTCAACATGCTTCATTATTTAAGAGATAAAAAGGTGCCAGCGTCTGTTGTTGCAGTGCTCCTCAAGCTAGGCGATAATGCTGCTAAGGCATCAGAGCTGGTGAAGCCGGCTTTGCAAGCCTTATTTGATAACAAACCAGAATTCCAGGGCCTGGTTAACCAAATAAAGAAGCTCGAAGAAAGTTCTGATTTATATCAAAGAGATATGTTTGACAAGATACTTTTTGATAAGAAACTTAATCCTGTGGCAGTCCAGGTTATCGGCTGGATAGGCCATGCGCTGTCAAGGGTTTGCGATGAGGCTAAGCGCGTTTCTGACACTCTGACACTATTAAGAATAATGAAGATTGCCTAAAATTCTGTCAAACCTTTTTGCTTTTCTTCTTTTTTTAATCTTTTGAATGACAGCCAGGTCTTTCTGAATATTTGCGGGTAGTTGTTGTAGTTCTCTTTCAAGAATTTCTGAGTTACAGGATCGCTAGGGTAGCCTGAGCCGAAATCTATTCCTATTCCTTTTTTTATCTTTTCTATCTCCCTATCTCTTGTGACTTTTGCGATAATCGACGCTGCTGCCACGATTGGGAATTTGGATTCGGCGTGGTGCTCAGCGATTATCTCTATGCCTTTGTTGTCTAAATGCTTTCTTATATATTCCGTATAAGCTTTCTTGTTCGGGCTTGGGCAGTCTAGTATTGCCTTGTCTGGCTTCAGCTTGTTTATCATCTCTGCTGTCTTTATGGCTTCCAGCCAGTTGAGGTTTAGGGAGTCTGATTCTATTGCTTCGTCTATCTCTTTCGGGGATGCCTGGGCTATGACTTTATCCTTGACTGCTTTTAGAATTCTGTCGAATAAGTGTTCCCTTTGCCTCGGCGTTAATAGTTTAGAGTCTTTTACCTTCAGCTCTTCCAGCTTGTGCATGTCTTTCTCTTCTATTACCAAGCCTGCTAATACTAAATTTCCTACGACGCATCCTCTTCCAGCTTCATCCGTGCCGAATATTAGGGTCATATTTCAATTAAGAATTATGTTTTTTAAAAATGTTTCTAAGGCTTTGTGAGATACTCTTCCAAGTGTTTTATGCAGTATGCTCTTGTTTCGTCTTCTGTTTGGGCAGATAGTGTTTCCACGGCGTTTGATAGCTCTTTGGAGAATTTCAGGGTTTCTTTTACTGATCCTGCCTTTTCATAGACTTTTTTTACTAAGGGGGTGAATCTTGAGTAGGTCATAAATGATATCAGCGCAGGGTTGTTCAGCTTTTCTATTTTGACGCCCCATAGGGCGGACCGCTTTACTGCAAGCTCGTCCATCAGCCTTTCTTTCTCCACTATTTTTTCTTCTTCAGGAAGGTTTAAGTTTAACACTCCATCCAGCTTGTTATAATATTCTATTATCAGCTCGGCGTCTTTGTAGTTCTTTTTTATCTTTTGTATCATGTATTTGTATTCTTCCGAGTCATGGCCTAGTTTCTCTGTTATGTATTCTAATGCCCCGAAGTCTCCGATGACGCATGCGAATGCTTCGTCAAGGTCTATGGGGAAGTTTACGTAGTCGTGCATGTTTTCATGTAAAACCACCTCTAGTTTCCTGGGCAGTTTCCTTTCTAGGAGCGTTTTGGATATTGTTGGGGATACGGCAGACGCTTCCATCGTCCTGTAATAGACATCGTACCCTTCTGCTTCCAGCTTTTTTTTCTTTTCCAGCGCTTCTTCTTCTGTATTAAAACCGCATGATTCCAATTCAAAGTAGGTTTTTGGGAGCTCTAGCTTACTACAGTAGTAGAGCACGTGTTTGGTTTTGAAGCTCGTGTCGTATACTATAAAGTTGTCAGACACTGGAAGGCTGAGCCTTTCTTCTCCCCAGTGTTCTATAATCTTTATTTCTTCTATCTTTTTGGCTGTTTCCTCGTCAATCTCTTTTTCATCGTCGAGGCCTTCTTTGATGAAGATGTAATCCTTCAGTTCTGATTCTTTTATGTAGAGCTCTTTACCTTCCTTGTTCCTGAGCGTGACGCCGTCATCGTCTTCTTTTATTTTGCTGTAGTTGTAAATCTTAGAGCCGTCCTTCAACAAGAAAAGGTCGGCGTTTGCTGTGCTGTAACTTAAGCTTAATGCCGTTATTATGCCCACTAGGGAAGATGCTATTCTCTTTTTTAATGAGCCCATCGATAGGAGGGGATTGTTTAAAGTTTTAAAAAGGTTTGTATCCAAAAAAAGAGTATCGGGGCAGATTACAGTAATTATTATATATGCTCTAGACTCACAGGCCCTAATTGTGACAATTCTTATTATCTTAATATTAAAAAGATGGCAGAGTTAAAAAATTTTACAAAGAAAAAAAGTAGGAAAAAGTGGTGCCCTAGAAAGCATGAAGTAGCGGGGGATGGACTTCCCGAACACACATAAAAATGTGCTCTTTTGAATTCGACCAAGATTCCATTTGGAATCACGTCCATCGACCTCCGGGTGTCCGAGGCAATGTGCCATATGGGCCTTCCGCATCAAACCACAATAGATTTGAATCGACGGGCACTCCTGGCTGCCCCACCCCGCTGAGATTTACTATCCTATCTTCTCTTTTTAAACCTTTTGAATTTTGTCGAAGAAAACTACTTTTTAACTTTAATCCCTTTAGCGATATCTATCAGTTTTTCCAAGTTCTTCTCACAGTCCTCAACTTTGTAAATAGGAGATCCCATGCCGCATGGCAGCGTTATCAGGTCTCCTTTCTTGAAGTCTTTCACGTCTTCTTTTTTCTCTATGCCCCACGATATCCTCTTATTGTTCCTGTATTTCGGGTATATCGTTATGTCGTATTGTGATGCGTCGAAGCTTATAATTTCTATGTTGGCTTCTAGCAGCTCGTCCCAGTTCATATTCCCGCATACGTGTACTCCTGGTGTTACTTTGAAGCTTCCGAACAACGGCTCCCATAATGATTTGTAGTTGAAGCCTGCCTGTCCGAGTGCCGGCTCATCCAGGAAGAGTATCGTCTCCTTCGCTTTCAGTCCATCGAGAATGCTTTGTATGTGCTCGTATGCCCTCATTACTGCCTCGTTCTCATCATAACCTCCAAGTACCAGCGTTGCCGGGCCTACGCATTGCACTTTTACTGTTTTGTACTCGTGTTTTTTGAATGCTTCTAGGCAGCTTAGCTTGCCGGGTTTTTTTATGTATTCGAACATGGAGTCTCCTCTTTTCGGCAGCTCTGGCAGGAATGGTATGTCATGCTTTAGGCTGTATTCTATGGCCATGTCTATGTCTTCGTATGGCAGTGAGCCTATCTGTGTTATTATTTTTCTGCGTCGCATCGGAAACGAGGATGTTGTTGGGGGTTTTAAATATTTTGAAAGATTTATTTTCATTCAGACAAAAATTTAAATACTGTGTAAATTTAGTCTTTGTTATGAACTTGCTTACTTTGGATGACTGGAGCAGCAAGGATATAGGGTCTGTGCTTGACTTGGCTCAGGTTATAAAGAAGGACCCTAAAAAATATTACGACACTTTGACAAATAAGACATTAGCCATGCTGTTCTGGAAGACATCTACCAGGACTAGGATTAGTTTCGAGTCTGCTATGACCCAGCTGGGTGGCCATGCCCAATACCTGGACTGGAGGACTACTAATCTTGCCCTTGGCAGCTTGAAGGACGAAATCAAGTGCATTAGTCGTTATGTTGACGTTATCATGGCTAGGGTTTATGGCCATGCTGATATTGAGGCTATTGCCGAAGCTAGCAATGTTCCCGTGATTAATGGGTTGAGTGACATGTTTCATCCTTGCCAGATACTTGCAGACCTGCTGACTGTAAAAGAAAAGTTCAATCGTCTTAAAGGCTTGAAGCTTGCTTATGTAGGTGATGGTAATAATGTTTGCAATACTTTGCTTATAGGCTGCGCAAAGATGGGTGTTGAGATTTCTGTGGCTACTCCTAAAGGATACGAGCCTAACAAAAAAGTTGTCGAAATTGCTAAGAAAACTAGTAAAGTCTCTTTGTTTAACAAGCCTGAGGAAGCTGTTAAGAACGCAGATGTTGTCTATACCGATACTTGGGTCAGCATGGGCCAGGAATCTGACAAGGAGAAGAGGATTAATGATTTCAAGGGATGGACTGTTGATTCTAGGATGATGAAGCTCACCAAGAACGCTTATTTCATGCATTGCTTGCCAGCTCACCGAGGCTATGAAGTGAGTGATGAGGTTATAGATTCTAAGAACAGTATCGTGTACGACCAGGCAGAAAATCGTTTGCATGCACAAAAAGCCATTCTGTTGAAGTGTCTTGAGATTGCTTGACACAAAATTAAGAATTTATTACTTTGATCTGGTTTTTGTTCTTGATGCCTAGCCCGATTTTGAATGCGCGTTTTATCTGGTCATAGTCTTCTGGATTAGGCTTGTCCAGCAGGTTATCCTCATTTTTATATTTTAACAGGTCTTTTAGTCCGACAAAGTCTATGGCTGCACGGTCTCCAGATGCATAGATAAGGCCTAAGGTTTTTTCTTTGCCTGTGTCAGGGCCTCCTGTGACGAAAATCTTTCTCGCATCCATTATGATAAGGTCAGGGTATACTGCTTTGTTCAGGTCTGCAAGCTTTTCCTCTATGTTTCCTGAGTGTATGTTGAGGATTCTGTGCTTTAGGCATGTTAGCCCCATTGTTAGTTTTAGGGACATCGTGAACCTTGCGCGCCTGTGAGTCTTCAGGCACGGTAAGTATACTATCTTGTCATAGTCGAACATCTCTTTTGCGAAAGAGACGTTGCTTAGAACATCGCTGTTAAGGTTGACCATCAGCCAGTCTTTCTCTTCGAAGCAGGAAATCTTGACATTTAATTTTTTGGCGAGGGTAAGTACGCCCATCCTTTCAAAGACATATCTTGTGGGCAGCCAGTGTATGCCAGAGGCGTTGCCTATTGTGATGTCCTTTATGCCGAAATCCTGGAGTATTTTGATGACTGCTTCCAGGAATTTTATATCGGTCGAGGCCGGGTATGGGTTGTCGCTGTTGTAGTTGGGTATTAGCAGGATGGAGTCAGACTTCTTAAAAGATTTTTTAAGCCCGCCGATTAGGTTTATCGCTTTTTCGACAGTCTTTTTGAGGTTTTTGGCTGCTTTTACCCTGCTGACGAGCGCTTTGTCTTTTTCTACGAACAAGTTCGGCTTTTTCTTCATCGGGTTTCGTATGCCTACTGTGTGGTGGGTGTCGAACTGCCTGTATTCCTTGAAATATTTTTTTGCCCTGTTGGCATAGTCTGAGCTCATCTTATGCGGGAATGGTTGGTAAAGAATTATAAAGGTTTCTCTCAGGCGTTAATTTCCTCTTGTTTTTATGAAGGCTTCTCTTCTCTTTATCTCTTTTTCTCTTGCTTCTTTTCTTTTTTTGAACTCTTCTTTGTCTTGCCCTTTGCTTTGGCTTATGAGCTTTTTAAGGGCTTTTAGCTCCTGTTCTGTTGCTAGCTCATGCGAGAGTATGACGTCGTATTCCGATAATATCTGGTTTTTGGCTCTCATGGCGCTGTAGTATATTGCTTCCTGTATCTCATGCGTTAATGAAACCATGTAGGCGTTTTTTCTTTTCATTTTGACCTGTAGGAAGTTCCATACTGTGTCATCGTCTTTGGGTTTTTTTTCGCTGCTCTCATGCGTCGTGAGTGTTATCTCGTCCCTTGCGAAGCTGTAGTCTACCCTGTATGCGCCTTTGTATTTTGTGTTTGGCTCGCAGGCTACTTTTATTCCGGTTTTTATGTCTTCGTATTCTTTTGGGAAGTTTTCCCTGAAGAAGTCTTTTGTTTCTTTGAATATCCTGTTTACGTATTGTTCGAGGTTTTCTTGCATTTTTGGTTAATATTTTCTTTTATAGCCTGGTGAGAGCTTTTTCTCTAGGTCTTGTATTGCTTGGTCTATGAATTTTCTTCCTTCTTCTGTGATGATGGGCATTTTTTTATGCTCTTCCATGAAGTACAGCCTTTCGTCTGTTACTTCGTTCAGGTAAGGCATGTCACCGAGGTTTAGGCTTCCGTCTTTGTTTACGAATCTTTCTTTTAAGTAGGAGAAGTATATTATTCTCGCCTCTTCTTCTGAGAATCCTTCGTCACTTAGCCTGTTCATTGCTTGCATGTCGAATCCTCTCCTCAGGCTTGCCCGTATGCCGAAGATTGAGAAAGGATTATCTGCGTCGCTATAATACATGTTTCTTATTGTCTCAAGGCCTTTGTTCAGTTTTTCTTTGCTTATCTTTTTTATTGGTTTGAGGTTTTTTGCTGCTATTATTTCTGGCAGAAGGGTTTCTACTGCTAGGTCCCTGTAGTGGTATTCCCAGCCTAATGGGTTTTTTGAGCGCTCTTTTGCTGATTCTGCGAATATCGGCTTCAGCTTTTCTATGGTTTTTTTTATTTTTGTTTCTAAATCCTTGGGCATGTCGGATATTCCTATGCCTCCGATGAGGTTTAGCTCATCAATGTTATTGTAGTATTTGTATATTTCTTTTTCTAGGGTGTTGTCTATGAATGTTGATATTATCCTGTCGTAGGTTATGAGCCTTGTGTTGGCCCATGTTCTGCCGTCAGAGTTGCTTATGTTCAGGAAGTGCGGCTCTGTTTCTGTGTTCAGCCATAGGTATCCTTGTCCTAGGTGCATTTGCTCGTGCGCTGTTATCGAGTCGTTCATGTACTGCTTCTCGAATAGTATGGATGTTGCTTTTATATTGATTGATCTTTCTGGTTTTATCGTGTATGCGAATGCGTCTTCTGATGGTATCTCGTATGGCTGTATGACGTAGAGCTTAGGTATCAGGTCTTCGTTCTTGAACGTGTCAGGGTATTGGGAGTTTATTGTTTGTATGCCTTTTTCAAGCCGTGCTTTTGTTTTGTCGGCCAGCTCTTTTACTGTGTGGCATGTGTTGCAGTTGAGTTTTGTGAAGAGCGGGATTTTTATGTTTACTTCTTTCGAGCCTTGGCTATGGTCCACTTTGATTTTGTATTCTGCCACGTCTTTGTTTTGGCTTATCTCTTCCTGGGATTCTGGCACGTATGGGGCATGTATCTCGTATATTTTTTTGAACGGTTCTGTCTTGGTGTTTTTTTGGAGCTTTGTCTCCAGGTCTATTGTGCATCCTGTTGCTATCATTAGTGACGCTGTTAGTGCTGCTAATACTTTTTTCATGTCGGGAATTTAGGTTGTTCTGCACTTTATAAGGTTGCCTTCTATGCTGAATTCTACTGGCAAGAATTGTTCTGTCACGTAGATGTTTGTTGTTATGTGCCCTGTTATTTCCGAAGCTAAAATCTTTCCTCCCCCTGCTAGTGCCATGTAGGGTATTAGCTGGTCTGCCGTGTGCCTGTCTACGCATCCTTTTTCGTAGTCTTGTATGAGTTGTTTTGCCGCTTCTTCTCCTACTGTTTCTGATTTTTTTCCCTTTTCTCCCAGGCTGTTGGAGCCGATTACTGTGTTTTCTGTTTTTATCCATAGCTGTATTCCGGATCCTGGGCATAAGCTTTTCACGTATTCTTTTTTTATCTTTGCATCTGTCTTGAAATGGTCGAACAGTATTTTTCTTGCTGCTTTTGCCTGCCTCTCTGCCACCTCTGCTTTTTCTAAGTGTTCTGATGCTACGCTTCTCCCTTCTATTGCTAAGATTTTTCCTTTTTCTGTTAGGTTTACGGGTTTGATGTCTGCTTTTGGGCTGTGTACTTGGGCTATTGCTCCGCCTGCAGGGTAGAATCCTTCTTTTTCTATCTGCATCTCAACTTTATAGCCGAACTTTTCGAGCAGGGGGAATAGGACGTATTTGAAGTGGTCTGTTGGTGCCGCCCATTTTCCGTATGTGCCTCCGCCCTGTATTTTTATTGTTAAGTCTGTTTTTATTGCTGGTATGAGCAGTGCTTGCAGTATCAGCCCTATTGATCCTGCTGTGGCTATCTTGACGTTTATGTTTCCTGATTTTATTTTTCCTGGTGTGAATTCTAGTTCTGTAGAATGTAGTTCTGCGCCTTTTACTTTAGCGTCGCAAAGCTGGGCTACTGCCCTTACTGCCTGTAGGTGCTGTTCTGCTAAGCCTTGTGTGCATCTGCCTTTTCTTATGTTTATTATTTTAACTGGAGTGCCTGTTACTGCTGATAGGCCTATCGATGTCCTTAATACCTGGCCTCCGCCTTCTCCGTAGCATCCGTCTATTGTTAGCATATTTTATTGTACAGCCTTTCCCCTTTTCTTGTCAGATAGTATCTTGGTATCTCTAATGGCGGGTAATGCCTCTCTTTCAGGTCTTCTTTGAAGTCTTTTAAGGTGAATTTTTTTCTTTTAACGTATTTTTCTTCCCTTAGCTTGTTAATGACCCATTCGATGCAGTGGAATATGTAAGTCGTCTGCAGCGTATCCCTCAGGTATATCTCCATGTCTGGTTTTTTTATGCCTTTCCTTGCGTTGGTTGTCTTTAACTTTTTTATTATCTCTTCTGCCATCTTTTTTTCTGTTTCGTGCCAAAACATTTCTTCTAGTTTCATTTTTCTAAGATTTGTCTTTAACAAAGTTTAAATATTTTCTGCTCTTTAGTATAACTAGTAAGTCACGCCTTGGATTAGAAAGTTTTAAAAATGGTTCATATTCATTAGTTTTTCCGATGGATGTAATACAAGGGTATTTTGGACTGGTGGAGGTTTTGGGCAGGGAGTCTTTGCTAGATTTCTTGCTGAGGAATAAGATAGTTCATGCTGCGATAATCTTTGTTGTTTTCTTTTTATTGTCCAGAGTACTAAAATGGCTGATGAGCATGGTAATCCATCACTTTACCCGAAGGACTAAGACAAGGATTGACGATCTGATAATTGAAAGGACGCAGAGATACGCTTCCTTTTTGGTTTTCCTGTTAGGTGTTTATCTTGCGCTGGTGCCTTTGGAGATACCTGAAACGATAAACTCTGTGGTTAATAATGTTATACTGTCATTAGCTGTGGTTCTTTTAGGTGTTATAGGCACCAAGATTCTTGACTCTTTTATCGATGTCTGGAGTACTGAATGGGCCCAAAAAACTAGGAGCACTATAGACGATGCCTTGCTGCCCTTGTTCCATAAGACCTCAAAGGTGATCTTCTTTATTAT
>JAUYDG010000071.1 GCA_030691925.1 Nanobdellota archaeon | reverse complement strand
CCCTGGAAAAGCCTGTCAGCCAAGTATCTCGGCAATCCTGCAGAGACTATCTTCCTAGACGCAGAGCTTATATCATACTTCACGCTTTGTATCGCCGCCTGCATATACATCGGGTCGATGATGCAGTATTTGGCTCCAGGGCTGTAATCACGAGGCTGGCCAACAGAGCCAGGATTAACGATGAGCCTGCCAGAAATCCTCTTGATAAAAGGCTGGTGGGTATGACCCATTATCAGGATATCCGCCTTAGCCTTGTTAAGCATCGCCAAGAAATCAGCATTGGGAATAGTAGCATAAACATATTCTTTCAAATGGTCTTTTGGACTGCCATGAACCATGAAGATTTTCCTTCCGTCGACAGTATCTTCGTAAGTCTCTTTCAGGGTTTTCAAAAAAGACCTGTCCTCGTCTGTCAAAGCACCGCTAGTATAGACTAACGCTTGCTTAGCATATTCGTTAAACCAGCTGAGCTCTTCCAAGTCAATAACATACCTGTCATGGTCACCAGCAATCATGACGGCTTTTTCTTTGCGCAAGAGGTTAAGCACCTCATTGGGACTAGCGCCATAGCCTACGGTGTCGCCTGCGACCCAAATCGTTCGTATTCTTTGGGATCTTATGTGCTCCAGAACAGCTTCCAAGGCTTCCAAATTGCTGTGTATGTCCGAAAGTACTGCTATTCTCATTTTTTCTTTTTTAAAAAATCGTTGGCTTTTTTCAAGGATTCCTTTGCATTGTCATAGGTCAGCTGTTTAAGCGCTTCCTTATACTCCAGCCATTTGTAGTCTGCATGCTCGAAAGAAAGCTTTATTTTTTTCTGCTTAGTCTCTGCCAGGAATAATGTCAATGTCTTGTGATACGTTTTTCCGTCTTCTTTTTTCCTGAAGAAGTACTCAATCTTGTGCCTGAACCCTTGCACGAACTTTAGGCCTGTTATGCCCGCCTCTTCTTCGGCTTCTCTCATCGCAGCTTCCTGCGCCTTTTCCCCCTTAACAGTATCTCCTATTATTCCTTTAACGTAGTCCCAGTGGCTGTAATCATCGTAGCTGTACTTTAGTAGAAGGTAGAGCGTTTTGCCCTTTTCTCTCCTGAATATTATCGCTCCTGCTGAAAACTCCAAGGGCATAAAGATTAGAAGTGCTTAAGAGATTTAAAGCTTATGTTGTCAGCGATTGTAGAGCAACCAGTAAGCATCGGCATCAAAGCTTAAGTCTACTCTTATCTCTTGACCATTAGGTTTTATCGTAAATTCTCCGTTTTTCGTTGCCTTAAATACCAAGAATCCGATTCTACGATACCCTTCAGGTTCACTACCAGTATTTGCTTCTTTAATTGCTTCCGGATCATTTTCTTTAGGATGGATAATTTCTAAAGGCCTTCCATCATACCATCCTAAAACGCTTCTATTGTCGAATAGTTTTTTAGCTTCAATTTCTGTTTCTGAAGGTGTTTTTAAGTGCTCAGTATTATGGTACAATGCTCCTAGGCTGTCTTCTTTTACAACCGCCTCAATTGTATCCATATAGTTAAGGTGGATGTATTTTTCAAAGATTCTGTCTGGAACGATTAAGTGGCTGTGGAAAGCATCAAGTTTGAAAATGTATTTGGCATATCTTTTTTCTAGCATCTGCTCCAATTGACTCAGAGTATGCCTTATGAATTTCTCAGGCAACTCAAATGATTTACCGCCGTAATAAGCAGTGTATTTTCCACCCTTGAATTCTATATGGTTTTCTAATCTTTTACCCTCTTCATACTCTTTTTCATAGACTTTTTTCATCTCTTCCAATGTATAAAACCAACCAGGGGTTTTGTATTCCGAGTCCAGCCCAGTTTGAGCATAAACTACACCAGGTTTAGAAGTGACAGTCATAGGGTTGAATAATAAACCTAAGGATAAAGCTGCTATACTCATCCCTTTTAGTAAGCCTTTTTTCAAGCCCTGTTAATTATCCTAAGCTTACTATATAAAATTTCTTATTGTTTAATTATAATTATTTAGTGGTAAAAAAGTATTAAGAGACAAAGAAAAGCCTTGGCTCAATAATAACCCATTTTTTTATAACGCGGATTCAAGTCTTCTACGTATATTTCTACACCTTTAGGGATTTTGTTGCTTGTTAACGCAGGATTTAGATGTTTTACAGCCACCTTGTCTGTGGGGTATTTTTTAATTAAACTGTCTATTGTCTCGTTTTTTTGTGTAACATATTTTTTTGAAATTTTCCTAACACCAGAATACAAAGACTTTTTGCCTACACTAAGATCGTATTCCTCAATGTTGTTTAGGATGTACATCCTGCTTAATACCTTCGGAACGAACAACCTAGTTTCCTCTACGTTTCTGAAAAGTTTTTTGAACACCCTAGTTTTTTTCTGCCTAATCAATTTGTTTACATTAGCCGCTCCATAATTGTAACTAGCCAATCCCAACACCAAGTCCCCCTTATAAAGTTCTATCAAATCTTTGAGAAATTTGGCTGATGCGATTATTGATTTAGGATCTCTTCTTTCATC
>JAUYDG010000042.1 GCA_030691925.1 Nanobdellota archaeon | reverse complement strand
ACGAGGAATGGTACAAACAAGAACTGAAAAAAGCAGGAGCCGAAGCAGAAAAAATAAAAATCAACGAACTAAGCGCAGAAGAAGCAATAGAACTATCAAAAAAATACAACATCCCCTTACATCCTAGGTATACTTACCATTGGAAAGACCTTACAAAGAAACAATTCATAAGCCTGCTGGAATGGCTGAAAAAGGCAGCAATCGAAAAGAACAAGATAATACTGCCATTAAACTACGATTATCAAAAAGATGTGGAAGGCGAGGATCCTAAGAGAGCGCTGGAAATACTGGGGGTACCGCACACAGTAGTGGTAAATGAGCATATAGTAATAGAAAAAGACGACGCAACAGCGCTGGCAAAAACGCTAAACCTGCCAGAAACCGAAATAAAAGACACCATAGAAAAGATAAAAGACCTGCCAGAGGAAGACGTTCTGAAACTAATAAACTTCATATCACCAATAAAAATCAAAGACAAGTCAGGAACATTCATCGGCGCAAGGATGGGAAGGCCTGAAAAAGCAAAGATGAGGAAGCTCACAGGCAGCCCACAGGTTTTGTTCCCTGTAGGAAAAGAAGGCGGAAAGATGAGAAGCTTCCAATCAGCTCTGGAAGGCAAAACTGATGACCAGAAAAAAGTTGCAGAAAAACTTAAAGAATTAGGATATGACCCCCAGAATCCTTTTGAAGCGTATAGAGATCCTGATGAGTTAAAAAGAAGAATCGAAGAAAGAGGGTGGGAACTTAAAGATGTTTTTAAGGGAAGAATTTTTTCCGATTTTCCAGTATATAAGTGTAACAAATGTGGGGGGGATACAATTTATCCAGTTTGTGAAGAATGCTATGAAAAAACAACAAGGTTATATAATTGCCCAGTATGTAAAAAAAATTTTGAAACAGAACAGTGCCCAAAATGTAAAGCAAAAAATGAGAAAGGTGAAGAAGTCCCTGTAAAAACATTGCCTTATAAAAAACAGTCAATAGATATACATCATTATTTCAACTCAGCACTGAAAAGAATAGGCACAAGGAATTATCCAGAACTGATTAAAGGCGTGAGGGGAACATCAAACAAGGACCACACGCCAGAGAACCTGCTAAAAGGGATACTCAGGGCGATGCACAAAATATACGTGAATAAAGAAGGGACAGTAAGATACGACATGACAGAATCACCCTTAACAGCGTTCAAACCAAAAGAGGTAAGGACACCAATAGAAAAACTGAAAGAACTAGGGTACACACACGACATGCATGGCAAGCCGCTGGAGAACGAAGAGCAGATATTAGAGCTAAGAGTACAAGACGTAATCCTGCCATCATGCCCTGAAAGCTCAGAAGAAGGAGCAGACCAAGTCCTGTTCAGGGTATCAAAATTCATGGATGACCTATTGGAAAAGCTATACCACTTACCAAGGTTCTACAATCTAGAAAAACCAGGAGATCTTGCAGGGCACCTGGTAGTTGGGCTAAGCCCGCACACATCAGCAGGAGTAGTAGCAAGAATAATAGGCTTCTCAAAAACACAAGTCTTCCTAGCGCATCCTGTATACCACTGCCTGCTCAGAAGGGATGCTGACGGCGACGAGGCATGCGTAATACTAATGCTTGACGCCCTGATAAACTTCTCAAGACACTACTTACCAGCACATAGAGGCGCAACACAAGACGCGCCGCTAGTACTAACATCAAAAATAATACCCAAAGAAGTAGATGACATGGTATTTGACATAGAAATGGTGTCAGAATACCCCCTAGAGTTTTACGAAGCAGCAGAAAAATACACACCGGTAAGGGAATTCAAGATGGAGCAGCTCAAAAACCACCTGGGAACACCGCACGAATATTACGGCTTTGGCTTCACGCACGACACTACAGACATAAACCAAGGAGTGAGATGCTCAGCATACAAGAGCATACCAACAATGGAAGAAAAAGTCCACGGCCAGATGGAACTGGCGGAAAAAATAAGAGCCGTTGACGAGACAGATGTAGCAAGGCTGGTCATAGAGAGGCACTTCCTGAGGGACATAAAAGGCAACCTAAGAAAGTTCTCCATGCAGCAGTTCAGGTGCGTAGACTGCAACGAAAAATTCAGAAGGCCGCCACTAAGAGGAAGATGCACTAAATGCAACGGCAACCTAATATTCACGATAGCAGAAGGCTCAGTAGTAAAATACCTGGAACCATCAATACAGCTAGCGGAAAAATTCTCGCTGCCACCATACCTTAAGCAGACGCTGGAGCTAACAAAAGAAAGGATAGAAAGCGTATTTGGAAAAGAAAGAGAGAAACAAGAAGGGTTAGGGAAATGGTTCTAGCTAACCTTTAAATAACCGCACACCCCATAACAATCATGAAAATCTCTGTCTTGGTAACGGGAATAATCTCCGTCCTTTTTGGATTATCAAACAACACAAGATGGCTTCTAGGGCTAGGCATAATACTCATGATACTCTCATTCTTCTGGAAAAACGAAGAACAAAAAAAAGAAGAACAACAAACCCAAGAAAAAACAACCTCCCCAAAAAGAGGAACATGCACAAACTGCGGAGCAGAACTCCACTCAGACGACAACTTCTGCCCTGAGTGCGGCAAAAAAATACTCCCTTAAACTCACAGAACGAAATAAAGTATGGCTGGAATTATCAAAACGCCCATCATATGAGCTTAGTTTAAGGAAGAAACTATAAAACTCAAACTAAGGTCTAAAATAGGTATAAAATTTTAAAAGAGAAATATAAAACCAATACTTATCAAACTTTAAGGATTTCTTTAAGACTTTCCATAAACTCTTCAATTTTTATATTAGTTTTACAGCTCTGATCAATCATTCTTGAATGGCTTAATACTGCATCGTTACTTTCCATTAGGTCATTAATCAAATCGTCGATTCCCGCACTGTGTTTATATGGGAATATCCAAGTAGCTTTCTTTTTACGGTATGCATCTTCATTAACATGATAAATAAATTCTTTATTAGAAATTATATCCGCATGCAATCCATAAGGATCATCTTCAGGAGTTCCAAGACTAGTTCCTCCATAGTAGATACTTAAGTAAATATCATCCTTTTCTAATCTTAAAGGCCCTTTAAATCCTAACGAAATTGTTCTTTTTTTCATTATTTAAATACCCATTCACTAAGAAAAAATTGAACTTTTTAAATATATTTATTTCAGGCCGTGTTAGGTTAATTAAACTTACAGAACTTTATTTCACAATACGAAATAAAGTATAACCGGGATTATCAAAACGCCCATCATATGATTTCTCCCGATGCCTTTCAGAGCAGGAATCATACCGACAAAAATAGAAACAACCAAGACAAAAAAGCCAAGAAGGCCGCACAAGAAAAAGACTAAACCAGAAACTAAAGTGATAATGCTTAAACAAAGCCATGTATAATTCACCCTAACAATAAGCTTAGAGAAAAACTTGGAAAACAAAACTGCAAGAAAAGTAGCGACACCAGCAACCACCAAAGCGCAACCAAGAAACAAAACCAAGTGGTTATAACTAAAACTGTCAATAATTTTGGAAACAGCAATGATAGCTCCATTCCTGCACTTGTCCAAAGAATACAAGGCAACAAAGCTCAAAACCATGTTCACAGTACTAAGGCCGCCAACCAAAACCAAGAAACCCTTATCACCAAGATTCCTAGTAAACTGAGAACTGATAATAGCCGCCTCGGAAGGGCCAAGGCCAGGCATAAAACTGCAAACACTACCAGCAACAACAGAAGAAAACAAAGCCTTAACACCCGTCTTTGCCTCTATGCCTATACCACTAGCCTCCTGATGGGGGATCCTAACATTATCTTTAACACTAAGAACAAGCATAGAAACACCGAACAATCCAGAAAGCAGAGGAAACAAAGGATCCTTCAAAGCAGAGATGTTCAAAACACCAAGGCCTAAGCAGCCAGACATCAAAAAAACAATC
>JAUYDG010000009.1 GCA_030691925.1 Nanobdellota archaeon | reverse complement strand
AAGAGGTGTTGTTAATGGATAAAATAAAAGAAGACTTGACTGATGTTCTGGAAAAACTGAAAAAAGAAACGTTTTTTGGAGTTGAAGACCCAAAAATACATCCAAATGTAAAAGTTGAATTTGAATACGCTCCCGGAAAGTTTGTTATACTAAATGAGCACCCAGGTTTATCAGAAAAATCTTCCTTGGAAATGCATTTCTCTGAAGGGTATATAGTCACATCATACGAAGAAAAAAATGCACTTACAGGTAAAACAAAAAATTTTACCAGTGCAGAAATAAAAGGTTTAGAAAAGTATGGATTATTGACAAATTATTTTAGACGAGACCCTCGTTATGTTATAAAAAATTCAAAAGATATCAAAGAAACTTCTCCAGGTGTTTACTGTATGGTATTATGGGATGAATCAGCAAAAGAGTTAAGTAATTTAAATGAAGAAACTGATGGTGCGATGTCAGACATTATCCAATGTGCAGAAATCTATTTAGAGAATGACAACCTTAAGAAGATGGTTGTTAAAACTCAATTTCTAAAGAAATCTGGAATTAAGGAGAGAATATTTACTGACATTGAGTTTATTAAATAAAAACAACTAAAGGACTTTTAAAGTGTTGAAACAATCGTTTGCTTAGTCCTTGAGAATTCGTTCACGCCTGGGGCGTTCTAATATTTTTTATTAGTGTTCAGTGGTAAAAAAGAAAAGATTATATACTATAACAAAATCCCCTAAACATATATGGCTTCGCTAGAGGAAAAAATAAGCCCTGAGAAAGTATTTGAGCACATAACAAACCTTTCAAACTCTAAGGCTTACGAAAACAGGCTGGATTATATAGTAAGATTTCTAGAAACTCAAGGATTAAAGCAAAAAAATGAAGCCGAGGAAAAATCGCCTTCCTACTATATACAAACAATCCCAAAAAAATGGCAAAAAATCAAAGGTGTCACTGCAAAAAACATAGTAGTAACCATTCCTGGAGAGACTAACAAGACCAATATCTGGATATCCCACAATGATACCACACAAGGATTTGAATCATTTCTTAGGCTGTTCAAACACAAGCCAAAAAAAGAGAAACTGCAATACGGCGCTAATGATAACGGCTCAGGCTGCGCAGTCCTGATGGAAGACATAAAAAACTCTTACTCTAAAAAACCTAAAAACACACAAGTTTACCTGTTCAGCGGACTAGAAGAAGGTATGGGCAGCAGATCGATATGGTACAGTTTACTTAGCGGAACAGGGCTCATATCGTTAACCTCTGCATCATTCATAGCAGCTAGTGGGCTACTAAACTCCATGCCCTTGAAAAGCATCGCAAACTCAATCTACCACTCCTCTTTCGAAGGCTTGCTGCTATTGGCCATCCCGTTCGTTTTCACAAAGTTCAAGCCTCTGGACAGGTTCCGCTTGGGAGTAATAGGATCAAAGCACTATGCTGACACTCTGGACAAGAAAATATTAAGTTACATAGATTCTGCAATCACAGTAGACATGGTCGCAGGAAAAGAATATGTAGTGCCAAAAAGCTGCATAGGCATAGAGCCGTTAAGATGGATATTCCCTAGAAAGTCAGACAAAAAGCTTAACAGGACAATCAAAGACTGCATTTACGAGCTCGAAGGCAAATTTACAGAGTATACTATAGGCTCCTCAGACCACGTAGCGTTCCATGAGAGAGGTTTGCCATCAGCAGCTATATTCACAAACGTCAAGAACATACTAACAGACGTGCACACGACCAAAGACAATCCTGAAAATATCAATCTAGAAACTCTTGCAAAATCATGCGACCTGATACCATTAGTCAAGAAAAGGCTTAATGGCGAAAAGAAGTATGATCTGAAAAAGAAGGGAGACCTTGCAACGCTATTCTACGAGAAGAATACCAAAGAAAAATACGTATTACTAACAAACCTGGAGAAAGACATACCATTGAACCAGCTTTACCGAGTAGAAGAAAAAAAAGGCAAGTACGAAGTAAAAGAATTTGTTGACTGGACAGCCGATTTAGAGGTAAAACATCTTGGCAGAAACAATAGTTTAAAATTAAAAAAACTAAAACCCCAAGAGTTTGTCATCTCGGACAACAACAATGATACCAGATATGAACAGCCGATATATTCGGAAAAAGTGAAAGGCAATCTTGTAAAAGCTTATGGCAGATGGCAAGGCACTTTAGCAGAACACTTGATACCTGCACTTTTCACTACATACGCCTCAGTCGGGATAGCGGCCAATATGGTATTCGGCCCTCTAGGCCTTGCTGAAAGCTTGGCTTTATTGCCAGTAAATCTATCAATAGCTTTTATGGCCTTAAAAGATTATAACAACATTGTAACACAAGCTTACAAACACACATCAGAAGGCACACTTAAAGGGATGTACAGTCCGAAGTAAAATGGAATATTACCAAGAAAAAACACAGAACCAAAGGATACTACAGAAAAAAACTACGACACGGATACTCAATTCTTTTAAAAAATTTTAAATAGTCCCTTTGAGCTTTAATCGTAAATGAAAATATCCATTATCGGTCCTCCGGGCGCAGGTAAAGGTACTTACGCTGCTGAGCTTTCTAAGAAGTATAATATTCCTATAATAGCCATAGGCAGAGAGCTTAGGGATATGGTCGGGACTAAGCTTGGTGACATGCTGAAAGAAAAATATTGGGGTAAAGGGGATCTTATTCCGAGTAAATATGCTATGGGCATTCTTAAGAAAAGAATCAATAAGAAAGGGTACATCCTTGACGGGTTTCCTAGGGAAGTGGAAGAAGCTGAGATGTTTGGCAAGATTGACAGGCTTGATGCTGTTGTTTTCATCAAAGTTTCGCAAAAAACGATCCTTGACCGGCTTCATGGCAGGCTGCAGTGCAAGAAATGCGGAAGGGTTTATCACGTGAAGGGTATGCCTCCGAAGAATGACAAGCTTTGCGACGATTGCAGCGTAGAGCTTTACGAAAGGGTAGACGATAAGGAAGAAAAAGTTATCAAGGAGAGGTTTAAGGTTTATCATGAGGAGACGGAGCCTGTGATAAAATACTATAAAGAGAGGAATCTTCTGTTAGAGATTAGTGGTGAAGGTTCTGTTCCGGAAGTTGTTAAGAGTATAGAGGATGCTATCCGCCGGAAACTACAGATAAAATCTTGATTTCATCTTTGCTGTTCAGCTTTCTATCATCAGTCACTAGCTCGTTATTCACCACTGTCAAGACTGTTTCAGGGTTTATTCTCAGCTTTTCAAGTATTTCCTTTATGGTCTTGGCCTTGACTTCTTTTGTTTTGTTTTCCCTTTCGATAAAGACTTTCATTTTAAAAAAGAAAAAAAGGTTTAAAGGTTGGTGCTGGTTAGTATTTCAACTTTTGAGCTTCCAGGCATGACCTTTGAGTTCATGGATACTATGTATCGTATGTTTGTCCTTTCTGCTATGTTTACTATGTCGGTCGTTACTGTTCCGTCGAATATCACTGCGAATACTGATTTCAGGCTTTTCAAGGTGCTTGCGAGCTCTATGGTGGGCACTTTTCCCAGTATGTTCAGCTTCTGGTCCAGTATGTAAGCCCCTCTTGTGCCTATGAGGTCTTCCAGCATCTGCTTGAATGCGTCTTTCTGCACTTTTGAGAGCATCGTCGGCTTCGGCTCTACTGTTGACGGTTTGGTTTCTGCCACTGACAGCTTGGTTTCTGCCGTTGGCTTAGCCTCTTGGGTTCTCTCTTGTGTTCTTGATGTTGCGCTTTGCCTTTGAGGGAATCTCTTGCCGTTCTCTTCCGGGTGCCTGGTGTCTTCCATCCTCATCTGTTCCACTGCTACCCTTCCCCTTAGCGCTTTGTGTATCTCTTTCTTTGTTATTTCTTCCACTTCTTTTCCGTCCGGTGCTTTGCATACGTAGTCTATCTCTGTTGTGCCTGAGACTTCTTTGATTATCAGGTCTCCGCCTCTGTCTCCGTCCACGAACAGTGTTATCACTTTTTTCCTGCCTAGCTCTATTATCGTTTCAGGGACGTTTGTGCCGTTGAGCGCTATGCAGTTCTTGATGCCGTGTTTTAGCAGGTTTAGGATGTCTGCTCTTCCTTCTACTACGATTACTTCTTCACTTTCGTCTACTGCCGGCCCTGCTGGTAGCCTGTCTTTGCCGTATTCTGTGATCTCCATTATTCTGACACTTTGCGCTACCTCGTCTGTTATTTCCTGTGAGTCTGGAAGCACGTTGCTTGTCAGCTCTCTCAGAAGCTCTTTTGCCCTTTCTATTACAAAGATTCTTTTTGAGACTCTTACGTCTTCTATTTTTTCAACCCTGACTTTGGAGTTGCAGGGCCCTATCCTTTGTATTGTTTCCAAGGCAGCGCCTACTATTGCTGTTTCAGCCTTGTCTAGGCTGCTTGGGACTATTATTTCTCCTACGGTCTTTCCTGACCTTATTTCTGTTTTGACTTCTATCCTTCCTATTCTTCCTGATCTTTGCAGTTCTCTCAACTCTAGGTCTGCTCCTAGCAGGCCTTCTGTTTGGCCGAATATTGCGCCTATAACGTCTGGCCTGTCAACAACGCCTTCTATCTGGATTGTTGAGTGGACTATGTATTTTGCTGATACTGGGCTTATTTTTCCCATTTTTACCTCCGGTGTTACTTTTTTAGAACAAGACTTCAAAGCTTCAGGCTTGCTGCTTTACTGCTTTGTAAACAATGTTAGCCTTATTTGCCTGATATTGACATTTTTTGATTGAGTATGATCGCATTAAATGAACGTAATGTTGCAATGCGTCTCGTCCTAAATTTGTTTTTAATGGTATATTGCCCGCAACACTAACTCCCAAGCTCATCGCTTTGGCGTTTGCCGTACTCCATTGAGTATTCCCGTGGCGGGCTCTAATAGATATCTGAATGAGGGTGTATATAAAGCTATCGTTTTTTTACAGGAAGAACAGTACTAGTGAGATTATAAAGAGCAGGTAAAATATTAATAGGATTAGGCCTTGGAACATTTTCAGTATCCAGTGGGCCCTGATGAAGCTTAAGAGCATGAATGTCATGAGTATCATGAATGGTATCGTGTAGTACAGTGAGATGGTGTTTATCGCTAACGGGTGGATTATTGCTGAAACGCCCCCTATTAGCAGGATGTTTGCGATGTTGCTGCCTAGCACGTTTCCTATGAGTATGTTGCTTAGCCCTTTTTTGGCGGCTGTTAAGCTGACTGAAAGCTCGGGTAGGGTAGTGCCTATGGATATCAGGACTAGGCCTATTATGTCTTCTGGTACTTTGAAATAATGTGCTATATTTACAGCTGAAGGTACTAAATATTCTGCACTATAGTAAATAGCAAGACCACCGATTATCAGCAGTGTCACGTTTTTGAACATGCTGAAGAAGTTTTCTTCTTCGGGTGTCAGGCTTTTTCTTGGGCTGATGAATTTGAAGCCTGTTAGCAGGATTTCTTTGTATGTGTTAGGCCTTATGAATCTTAATAAAAATTCCCCGTTGAAGTTTTTGAAATACTTTTTGAAACCGAACTTGCCTTTGCTTGGCTGGAATCTGAACAGGTAGCTTATGTAGAACATGAAAAGCGTGTAGAGTATGATGCCTTCAAGCCTGGATACTGTTTTGTCTAATGCGAAGATTAGGAATAGTAAGGATATTATTATCAAAAAAAGCCCGTCTCTTCGGAACATGGTCTTTTTTATCTCCAAGACCACTATGACTGCTGACAGTCCCAGGTTTAGGCAGATGTTTGTTATGTTGGCTCCGACTATGTTCCCTATTATGAGCCCTGTATTATTGCTTAATGCTGCGACTATTGCTGAAGCGAATTCAGGCAGGGACGTTCCTATCGCCACTACTGTCAGCCCTATTACAAAATCTGAAACTCCGAAGTATTTTGCAAGCTTGGATGCTGAGCTTACAAAAAAGTCCGACCCTTTGACTAATACTGCAAGAGCAATTCCGAATATTAAAAACTCGGGGCCGATGCTCATTTCCTAAGAACTTATCTTCCTCGTTTTGCGTAGAATTTTGTTTTGGGGTTTTTTCCCTCGCGGAATTTTTTGAAGAACATTGATACGTGCGTATGTAAATTCCTGATGTTGAACTTTTGCTCTTCCTTGAGGTCTACTTCTCTTTTTAGCTCTAGCCTTGACTCCTTTTTCGCTTCTTTTTTTGCCATGTCTCTAAAAAGAGGCGTTTACGTTTAAATAGTTTTGGTATTAAAAAATGTTTTAGCTGGCTTCTTCAGAGATGTCTTCGTCTTGGTCTTCGTCATAGTCTTGGTCTGGGTCGTCAAGGGAGTCTTCTTCATCTTCTTCAAACTCTTCTTCTTCCAAAAACTTCATTTCATCTGTGGCTTTCATTTTGCATTACCTTTGAGAAAATCGTTGTAAATTACTTGTTTATAAGCTTTTCTATAGTTTTTTAGAAATTAAAAAAAGAAAGAAAAAGCGGGGTTTTTAGTGTATCCACTTCTTTATCTTTTCTAACGCTCTTCCCGCGTCCTTTTGCGTTCCAAGACCGAAGCTTATGCCAATGGCGATGGCTGCTCCTAGCGCTAGTCCGCCTAGCAGGATCAGGAATGTGTTCGTCAGTATCGATACGTTTATCCCTATTTGTTCCATGGCGATCACTATCACGATGAATATTATCACCGTGTTCAGTATGCCTGTCAGTGTCCTTCCTCCTCTTACGTCTGTGTGTTCTCTGACCTTTAGGGTTATGAAGTGTGCCACGTACAGCCCGAAGATTATTACTAGAGCTGCTGCGATAACGTTAGGTATCCACATCACGAACTCTTGTAAGAGTAGGCTTAGCGTTCCTAGGTTTACCAGGTCTATTGCTGATTGCAAGAACACTAAGAAGATGTACCATTTGGTTATCTCCCCTAGTATCGAAGATAGCCTTAGCTTGCCCATGGCTTTGCTGAGCTTTGCTTGGTCTATCTGCTTGTCAAGACCCAGCTTCCACAGCATTACTTTCAAGGCATGCCCAATTATGTACGCAACAACATAACCTATTATCAGGATTACTATTGCTGCTATCAAATTAGGCAGTAGCTCTACGAAGCTGACCCAAAGGCTTACCAGTGGATTTGTCAACGCTTCACTTGTGGTCGTTAAGAAATCTACCACCATTTTTCACCTCCTTTTTTTTACGGTTTTAAAATATGTTATTAT
>JAUYDG010000001.1 GCA_030691925.1 Nanobdellota archaeon | reverse complement strand
TAGTAACAGAATTGGTGTCAAAAACTAAGTCAACATTAGGAGCATAAAACCTGATGTTAAGCATTCTGGGCAAGCACCCTCCAACAACAACCCTCTTATCTTTAGGAATGTTCTTGATATAATCTAAAACCTTGTTCTGAGTGGGAAGCTTGACGCCACAGGAATTAACAACAACAATATCAGCCTTCTGTAAACTGCCGACTAGCTTGAAGCCGGCCTTCGCGAGCACGCCAGCCATGACCTCGCCATCTGCCCTGTTAAGCTCGCAGCCAAATGTCTTTACAAAAACGCTTTTCATAATAAATAAAATAAAGAAACTAAAAAGTTTTTAAAACTTTTTCTAAGGTATTCAAACCATAGTCCAGCTCTTGCTTCCTGACGTCCAGCGGAGGCAACCACCTTATACCCTTAGTACCAACTGTCAACGGCACAACGCCTCTCTCCAGCAAGCTAAGGTAAACTTTGTTCCTTATCTCTGGAGTTTCGAAATCAGTTACCAACATAAGGCCTAAGCCATCCACCCTGGTTATCAGGCCATTGTTTATCTTGTTCACTTCTTCCTTGAAGTACTCGCCCATGTTGGTAGCATTCTTCATCAAGGCCCCGTCATTCTCAAGTATAGCCTGCAGCTTGGCATAGCCTCTTGCAATATCCTCTACCCTGCCATAGCCAGTGGTTGTTGACGCCCTTCCCTGCTGCTCGTAATCCATGCCCTTCTCTATCAGCACAGCAGAAACTTGCAGGCCTTTAGCCATAGACATCACTACATTATAAGCAGAATCAACGAAATGGTTCAAAGCGAAGAACTTTCCAGTCCTACCCATCCCCGCCTGTACCTCATCATCTATGTAGACAACATCATTCTTCTGGCAGAACTCTACCATGCCTTTAATGAAATCTTTCTTAGGAATGACATACCCGCCTTCACCCTGCACGGGCTCCAAGCATATGAACGCCAAAAGGTCAATAGGTATCTTCCCGTTATCCAAAACCCTATTCAGCTTCCTCATGCTGTCCCACTTAGGCTCAATATCGACAAGATCATAGATGTTGAAATCTTCCTTGCTGTCTTTAGAAATGTAATTGATGTGCTTTATCCCAGATATTTTCGGGAAATAAGCATACTGCGTTGGCTTGCTATGGGTCATGCTCAAAGAATAGCCTGTCCTCCCGTGGAAGCACTTGTCAGCAGCTATTCCAAACAAAGGATATCCCAATTTTTCTTCAAGTGTCTTCCAGTACTTCTCAGCGTTCTTTCCCCACTTCTGGAAAAGCTTCCTCTTCTTCCAGTCATAAGCCACTTTCATGCAGTTCTCAACAGCCTCTGTACCTGTACTCCAGCCTCCAGCCTTGGCTATCTTCTTAAAGCCGCTCTTCTTCGCAGTATCCACCAAAAGCTCGTTAAGGTCTATCGCGTCAGGCAGCTCATCGCTGACTATAGGAAAATCAGTACCTGCTCCTATAGACAATATGCCCCCATTCTCATCAACTATCCTGGCAATCTGCTTCTGCATAGCAGTAACACTAGGATGATTGTAACCAAGCACTTTCACTCCGACATGAGCGTTAAAGTCCATAAGCCTATTACCCGCATAATCATGACAGGTCAAGCCGATAGCGGGCTTAGCAGGGTCACAAGTTATGGAATACTCACCATTCTGTATAAGGACCAAAGTTTTCTTCATAGCATGCTTCTGGAGCCTTTCGAGAACCTCCCTGTTCCTAGGGTGGTATATGCCTGTCCCTTTAGCATAATCTGACTTTCCGCCGTCTTCAACGCCTATAAGCTTCGGAAAGAATTCCGTATCACGGTCTAAGACCTTCTTTGCCTTTCCCAAACTGTCTGCCGATGATTTTGCCATTTTAAATACCTCCGTAAATATGTTTTTTCGACGGTTACACAGATTTTTGCTTGATATATAAAGCTTACCAATCTTGACGAAAAACTTATATATTTGAAGCCTATTAACCGGTCTAGAACATGAAAAAAAGGGTAATAATAATGGGCGCTGCAGGCAGGGACTTCCATAACTTCAACGTATACTACAGGAACAACAAAGAATACAAAGTTATCGCTTTTACAGCAACCCAGATACCGCACATAGAAGGAAGGACTTACCCTAACATTCTAGCTGGAAAATTATACCCGAAAGGCATACCCATACACCCTGAAGAAGAGCTAACAGGGCTGATAAAAAAATACAAGATAGATGAAGTCGTATTCTCATACTCTGACATTTCACACGAACAGCTGATGCACAAGGCAGCACAAGTAATAACAGCAGGAGCGTCCTTCAGGCTTCTAAGCGAAGACCAGACGATGATAGAAAGCTCCAAGCCAGTAATATCAGTCTGCGCGGTAAGAACAGGCTGCGGAAAAAGCCAGACAACAAGAAAAGCAGCCAAAATACTGAAAGATAAGGGAAGAAAAGTAGTAGTGATAAGGCACCCGATGCCATACGGAGACCTGTCAAAACAGATATGCCAAAGATTCGCAACATATGAAGACATGAAAAAACACAAATGCACAATAGAAGAGATGGAAGAATACGAGCCGCACATAAAAGAGGGCATAATAGTATACGCGGGCGTGGACTATGGAGAAATACTAAAACAAGCTGAAAAAGAGGCAGACGTCATACTCTGGGACGGAGGGAACAACGACACATCATTCTACAAGCCTAACCTGGAAATAGTAGTTGTTGATCCACACAGGGCAGGGCACGAAATAAGCTATTATCCTGGGGAAGTCAACTTCAGAAGGGCGCACGTGATCGTAATAAACAAGATGGACAGCGCAAAAAAAGAGGACATAGAAAAAATAATGCGAAACATAGAAATATACAACCCGAAAGCTAAGGTCATGAAAGCAAATTCTGCAGTAAAACTAGAATCTGACAAACATAATCCTAAAAAGATACTAGTCGTAGAAGACGGCCCAACACTAACGCATGGAGGCATGAGCTTCGGTGCAGGAATAGTAGCAGCAAAAAAATACTACCCAAATGCCGAGATAGTACAGCCGGAAAAGTTCGCAGTAGGCAGCATAAAAGAAGTATACAAGAAATTCAAGCAGATAAAACAAATCCTGCCCGCAATGGGATACTGGGACGAACAGATAAAAGAACTGGAAGAGACGATAAACAAAAGCGACGCAGACCTAGTACTGGTAGCAACGCCGATAGACCTCAAAAAGCTGATAAAAATAAACAAGGAATCAGTAAGGGTATACTACGAACTAGAAGAGATAGGAAAGCCGACGCTTGAAGAAGTGCTGAAAGACTTCTAAAAAAGTTTATATACCCGTAACTTTTCTCTTAAACCAAGGGGGATTTTAAAATGGCATCAAAACTAGGCAAATACGATTCTTTAATCAAAACAGCATTAGACGAAGCTAAGAAAAATGATGTTTACGCGATACTAAGGCTGGAAGACGCCAAAGCCGTAAGCGTAACGATGATAGATGGTAAGACAGAAGACAAGGCAGCCATGCCGCTAAAAGGGATAGGGATAAGCGTGTTCACAAAAGACGGGGCAGCAGGCTTCGCATCAACAAGCAGGCTAGATGAGGAAAATGTTAAGCAGGCAGTAAGCGTAGCCTCTAATCTTGCAAAGAACTCAGCAAAATATGACGACGTCAAGCGCAACAAAGAAATATTCGACGTAAGCCCGTTGAAAGGGGAATTCCTGCAAAAAACAGAATACTGCCTTAATTTTAAAACATCTGATGAGATAGAAGAAATCGTCAGAGGGCTCAACAAAGAAACCAAAAGATTAGACGGAAGGGCATTAGTAAAAACGATTTACGTATGCGTCGAAGACGAATGGAGGGTAGCAAGGACAGACGGCACAGACGTAACCTTCAACATGCCCCGCTCAAGAATCCTATCATACTTGACATTAAAAGAAGGAAGCAAAGTATCAGAAACGTACTTCAAAGTACAAGGCATAGACTTAGGGGTGATACTAAACGAAGAGCCAAAAAACATCTACGATAAAAGGGCAAAAAAAGCAGCAAGCCTGGTCTCAGAGCTAATGAACGCAGGAACAATGAAAGGAGGCCACTACAAAGCACTGCTCTCATACCTGTTCGCAGGCCTGAACGCCCACGAAGCAGTAGGCCACGCCTTCGAAACAGACGACCTGAAAAACTCAATAGTAGGCATTGAAGGAAAGCTGAGAAAAGGGGAAAAAGTCGCGCCGGAAAACATAAGCTTCATAGACGGCCCGGTAGAAGGCCTCTGGGGAAACCAGTTCATAAGCGCGAACGGCATAGAGAGGAAAACAGTAGAATTCATAAAAAACGGGATAATAGCTGACGCCCTATCAGACGTCTTCAGCGCCAAAGAAGCAGGCGTAAGCATCAACGGCTGCGGAAGGGCGCAAACCTACACAAAAATACCTATATGCAGGATGAGCGTAACAAGAATGGTGGACAACAGCCCATACGCATTTGAAAAATCCTCGCTGGAAGACGTAACACTGGATGAAATCTACGAACTCCTGATAAAACACGATGAGCTGAAGCCAGGGGAAACAATCGTCTATCCTGTAATCGGGATGGGCGGCCAAGTAAATCCTGCCGAAGGAAGCTTCGTATTCAACTGCGCAGGAATCTACACGATAGAAAACCCGAAAAAGATAACGCTTTACAAGCAGGCAATATTCAGCGGGAACACCCTAAAGACTATAGCGACAAGAGCTAAAGGAATCGGTCCAGTGATAATCGATGATTCCGGCACTTGTGGCAAGGCGCACCAAGGAGCGCCAACTTCGCTAGGAGGAAACCTGTTCTTCGTACTAGACAAAACTGATAACATAACATTCGGAGGTGGACAATGAAAGCCACTGAAAAAATATCAAAAACACTGAACGATTACATGGCAAGAACAGACGAGCTAAGAATAGAACAGTGGCACTTCACATTCAACGAAGGACAAGCCATAAGCCTAGGGCTTGACAACAACGAGATAG
>JAUYDG010000025.1 GCA_030691925.1 Nanobdellota archaeon | reverse complement strand
CTTTTTTGCTTTCAGGCTCTTTGATAGAATATCCGGTTTTAGATTCTTCTTCTTTTCCTTGCAGCTCGTTTAGTTCGCTTCTTTTTTGGTAAAGCTCATTAAGCCTTTCGTCTATTTGTGTTTTTTTTGTTTCTAGGTCACTTATTTCGTTGTATATGTTTGTTACTAGCTGGTCTACTGGCAGTTCTTGTGGCTGTGCGGTGTTTTGTGCTTCTTGTGTTTTTGTTTCCTCTTTTTCTGCCTGCATGTCTTCTTCTGTTTCTTTATAGGCGCATTGTTTTTTGCCGCTGAGGATTATGTCTGAGTATTGTGATGGCTTGCATTGTTTGATCATGTTGTTGTTGAAGTTTATCCACATGTTTTTTACGTGGTTTGTAGTATACTTGTCGAATTCCGCTTCTATCTTGTACTGGTTTGCTCCTGTTTTGGTTATCGTAGCTCCGTCGGGCAGGCTTCCCAGTTTGCTGGTGTATCCCTTGATGTCTTTGTATAATATCTGTGTTTCCAGCATGTAGTCTATTACTTTCAAAGGGTCCATGCTGCCTTTTTCTGATTGTTCTAGGCCGTAGATGTCAAGGTTTGCTGTGAATTTTCCTCTTTTTGATGTTAGGCAGTCGTTTATCTTTATGCCCAGCCTTTTGCAGGTGAATATAAGCCCCGGACATTCCAGGTCGAATGTCAGCTCTGCATCTTGCACTGTTGAGCCTGTCACTTCTTTGTATGCTAGTTTTATGCTGTATGTTTTTTGTTCTGTCAACTGGTTTTCTATGCCTGTGAATGTTGCTATCTTCTCATCGTAGCCGGACAGTATCGTTAATTTTTCTCCTTCCCAGCTTCCTTTTACCCTTTTATCGTCAGCTGTTATGAACATGTCCTTGGTGTAGGCCTCTTTTTCGTTGTTTGCTTTCAGCACTATTTTTATGCTTCCGTCATCGTAGCATTGTGCTCCGTTTGCATTTATATCATAACACTTATAGACATGCACGTCATTAATCTGTCCTTCATCGTTGCATTGCGCTTCGTTTACTTTGATGGCTGATGCAGAATGTAGTAATACTAAAAGTGTTAGGATTATGATTATAATCTTGGCTCTCATAATTTAGTTAAATAATAGGTATCTTATATATCTTTCTTTAATCCCGCTCTGGTTTTTCGCTTCCTTGGCCGCATTTTTGGCAGAGTAAGCCTTCTATGCTTATCGCTTTTGACTTTACCATTCGGACTTTTTTTCCGCAGGAAGGGCATACGAATGTTACGATTTCGTGCTTAAGGTTGTCTTTATCCATCAGAATTAGTCCAGCATAACTATCTCTACAGAGACGCCTTCTGGTATTGGCACTCTCATTATCAGCCTTAGCGCCCTTTCGTCTACGCCTAGGTCGATCAGCCTTTTGTGTATTCTCATCTCGAAGTTTTCGAAAGAGGCTTTTCCGTCGCCGCATGGGCTTCTCCTTGTTGTTATCTTCATCCTTTTTGTAGGTATTGGTATAGGCCCTGACATTTTCACTTTTGTTTTTTCTGCTATGTCTTTTATAGAGCGGCATATCTCGTTTAATTTACTGATTTCCGTTGCGGCCAGTTTGATTCTTGCTTTTGGCATTTTGTTTTTTCAAACAGCATCTTGGTTTAAAAAGCTTTCGTTACCGTCTAAGCTCTTCCGCCAGGTTTTCGATGGATGAGTATTTTTTTTCTAATGCGTAGAGGTCTTCTGTGAATACGTCTGTGTATCTTTTTAGCCCTTCTTTTTGCCTGGATAATAGTTTCATCATTACCTTGTACAGTGCTATCTGCCCTTTCATTATCCCTCGGGTTGCAATGTTGTATTTCTTGAATTCGTTTTGGATCATGGATCCTTTGATGTTGTCTGGTATTTTTAAGCCGCTTAGGAAGGCTTTGTATTTTTCGTTGAGTTTTTTTCTTTCTTCTTTGTTTACTTGGTCGTAACTTTTGAACAGCGTCTGGCATTCCCTTCTCAGCCTTGAGACTCTTGAGCTTTGTATGAATACCGGGTCTTTTGTTGCGAATCCTGCCAAGTGAGCCAGGACTTCTGCATCGTTTTCTCTTCTGTATCTTCTTCTGTGGGCCAGTTCGTGTGCTGTTATGGAGAATGAGATGTAGGGTCTTTGTTTGTATATCTCTATGTCATTGGAGATTATGTTGCACCCTCCTATTGCGTGGGGCATTAGGTATTTCATTAAGTAGCTGTTTTTTATCTTGCTGCTGGTCTTTACCCTTACGCCTTCTATCTGGTATGTTATTTCTTCTAATGTGCTGTTGGCAATTTTTGCTTCTTGCTTTTTTGGGCAGGTTTTTTCTGTGTATCCGTCGCTTATCATCAGGCACAGCTCGTCGATTTTTCCTTTCCTTGTTTTTTCGTCTACTGGCGCTCTTCTTACGCCTAGCTTTTCTGAGACGTCCTCTTGGTATGATATTGGTGGTGTGAGCATATTGTCTATTACGCCTGAGACTACCATTCCCGCGAATGTGGAGTTTATTGCGAATGCTGAATACATAGGAATGTACCAGTTTATCAGCTGGTTGGCGTATGGCAGGATGTCATTTGGTAGCATGCCTGTTCCCATGTCTAACAGCCTTGAGCCGTAGAACGCTATCATCCCTCCGAGAAGCAGGTCGCTTGTGTTTAGTGGCACGTATGTTATCAGGTTGGGTATCCTGTAAGCATCGTCTTTTTTCATTTTCGTATTTCTTTCTAGGCTTTAATCATCTCGTTTTTAAAAGAAGGATTTTAAAAAATAAAAAAGATAAAAGGCTTACGCCTTTATTTTTTCTCGACCAGGTCTATGCACATTCCTGCTGCGACTGTTGATCCTGCGTCCCTTATTGCGAACCTGGACATGTGCGGTATGTCTTTCATTCTTTCTATGACCATCGGCTTTGTAGGTATTATCTTTACTATCGCTGCGTCTCCGTTTTTTATGAAGTCCGGGTTTTCTTTCCTTACGCTTCCGCTCGCAGGGTCCATGCTTTTTTCTATCTTGTCGAACCTGCATGCCACTTGTGCTGTGTGCACGTGGAATACTGGCGTGTAGCCTGCGGTTATGACTGTAGGGTGGTTTAGCACTACTATCTGTGCCGTGAATTCACTGACTACTTTTGGCGGGTTGTCTGTGTGTCCTAGTACGTCTCCCCTTGCTATGTCTTTTTTGCCTATTCCTCTTACGTTAAAGCCTACGTTGTCTCCTGGTATTGCTTCTGGTATCTGCTCGTGGTGCATTTCTATGCTTTTGACTTCCCCTATGACTCCTGTTCCTTCTCTTGCCGGCACTATTATTATCTTGTCGCCTACCTTCATCTTCCCTGTTTCTACTCTTCCTACCGGGACTACGCCTATGCCTGTGATGTTGTATACGTCTTGTATCGGTAGCCTTAATGGCAGGTGTACTGGCTTTTCTGGCTCTTTGAATAGGTCTAGTTGCTCTCTTACTGTCGGTCCTTTGTACCAAGGCATGTTTTCTGATCTTTTGACTACGTTTTCTCCGTGCAGGGATGCTGCTGCTATGAAGTTTATTTCGTCTGTCTTGTATCCTATGCCTTTTAGCACTGCTGATACTTCGTCTTTTACTTTTTTGTATTTTGCTTCATCGTATTTTACAGCGTCCATCTTGTTGACTACTACTGCCAGCTGGTTTACTCCTAGTGTCTTGCATAGCCAGATGTGCTCTTTGGTCTGTGCCATGACTCCTTCTGATGCTGCTACTACTAGGAATCCTACGTCTGCCTGGCTTGCTCCTGTAATCATGTTTTTGATGAAGTCTTTGTGCCCTGGGGCGTCGATTACTGTGTATTCATACTTGTCTGATACGAATTTTTTGTGCATTAAGTCGATTGTCAGGCCTCTTTCCCTTTCCTCTTTCAGCTGGTCCATGACAAACGCGAATTCGAATCCAGCCTTTCCTAGCTGTTGGGCTGTTTCTTTCAGCTTTCTCATGGCCTGCTCATC
>JAUYDG010000078.1 GCA_030691925.1 Nanobdellota archaeon | reverse complement strand
AAAAAAAATTATTAAAAAAAGTTACGTGCTGATGCTGAGTTTTATCGGTATAGCTATGCTGTCTTGCAGGTCTGTCATTTTGTTTTTCATGTGCTCTATCTGTTCTACGTAGAACTGGTTGTTTCTCCTGTTTTTTCTCATCTGGTCCTTGTAGAAGGATATGTTCTTCCTGCAGTTTGTAATCTCGTATTTTATCATTTGTTGGATTTTTGCGCTTTTTTTCATTTTTCACCCCGGATTTTTTTTGTGGTTAAAGGCTGTTGTGGCCCCTCGAGGCATTAAGGGACCACGTGAACAAAGGAGGAAATGCAAGACTTTTGTTATGCAGCCGTTTAACTTTGATGGAATATCATGTGCCATTTTTACCCCTAACCTACCTTCTTCAGGTATCCTATCCCTGTGTCTTCGCCGAAGTGCGCTTTTTCTGTTGATTTGCCCCTTTCTAATGCGTATTGCGAGTTTGCTCCTGTGCTCAGTTCTTTCATTCTTGCCCTGCCTCTCTGTTTTTTGTCCAGTATTCTGCTTGTTTCGTAGTTAAGCCCTATCAAGTTTTTTTCTAATACCTTTTTTACTGCTTCTTCTACCCTGTTTTTTAGCAGGTGCCCTGTTATCGATGCTTTTCTGTTTTTCGTGATCGCTTTGGCATTTCTGCCTGGTCTTGGCGGTGTGATGGCTTCTGCTACGCTTTTTATCATGTTGGATATCAGGTCGTTTGCTACTGCGAAGGCTTGCTGTACCGGCAGGTTGCCTGCTATTTTCAGCAGCTTGTTGTTGTCTATGGCTATTATGGCGTCTGAGTGTTCTATTAGCATCTCCAGCCCTAGTTCTGCGTTGTCAACCCTTGCGTGTTCCATCTCTAATGGCATGATCGCTGCTCCTATGACTGTTGCGCCCTGCTCTTTTGCCATCCTTGCTATTTCTGGCGCTGCTCCTGTGCCTGTTCCTCCGCCCAGTCCTGCGCAGATGAATGCTATGCGAGTGTTTGAAAGTATTTTTTTGATTTCTTGCCGGCTTTCTTTGGCTGCCACCACCCCTTTGTCTGGCATGCCCCCGCAGCCTAAGCCTCTTGTCAGCTTTTTTCCGATCTGTATTTTTTTATGCGCTTTTACCCTGCCTAGGTGCTGCTTGTCCGTGTTGATAGCGTAGGTCTTTACGCCTTTGGTCTTTTTTCCGTGGAGCCAGTCGATTATGTTGCACCCTGCTCCCCCAATTCCGAGAACTTTTATTGCTGGTCTGCTGCGCGCATCTTCCAGCATCATACTGAGTATGTGTTTCGCCATTTTCCCCTTTTAACCCCCGTTTTGAAGATGTGAAACCCTTAAAAGAATCCACGTGGAATTTTTTTCACCAAAAGATTTTTTAACGAGTTCTCTTTTGCTTAAGGTGAGCGAATCCTTTCAAGGGTTTCGTAAAGTCCCCTTATGCTCTTTGTGGATTATAAGGGGCCTTTTTTTGATCATTATTTCTTTAATTTCTTTATGTAGTTGGGCTCGCTAGAAGTTACTGGATTTCTGCCACGAAAAGATTATTGAATTATTACTGCGCCACTATCTTTTTTTGTTTAATAAATTATGTCAGCTTCTTATATATAAAGATTATTGTGTTGTAATGGGACACCACTGCTTGATAGTTGTATCGTATTACTACTTTTAGGAGTAATTAAAATTTGGGGGTTATAGGGCTTAAAACTTGAAATCTGGTTCTAGATTTTAAGTAAAAAAAGAGGGGGTTAAGAACTTTACTTTATATGAAGAGAAAGTTTATAAACTTAGTATAACCCCCTCTTTTAGAAGGTAAATTTTTAAAGTATTAGGGGGTAAAAATAATGAAAGAAGATGATTCTAAGCATGTTGAAGATTGTGCCACAGAACAGGAGCCTAAGCTGGAATACAAAAAAGAGGCTGTTGCAAAGAAGAAAACTGCACGTTCAAGAATGCCTTTAAGGTCTATACCTCCTAGAACGATGCGTGACAGAACAGGATGTAGTGGAGGTTCGATAACGGATCTGCCTGCAAAATTGTTAGAACTACAAAAAAGGCTGCAGTATGTGGCTCAAGAGGTTGGGAAGGCAAGAGAAAGAGGTGAAGACGTAACACCTAAAATCGAGTCAGGAGGTTGTTTAAACATAGGAGGTTACGAATTAGACCTTAAGAATATCGGTAAGTCTCTTAACTTGGGCGAAGGGGCGCAAGGCTTAGAAAAAATGTTAAACACCGGAGGATTAGGTGGTTTGTTAAAAAACATTCTGGGAAATTTAGACATTGAGAAGCTAAAGGAGGCTATAGCAGAATATTCTAAATCAAGTGGTTACGAGAAGGATGGTAAGAAACCAGTGATCGGAACAAGTATAAAAGTGAGTCAGTTAGGTGAAAACCCGAAAGAGTGGACAGGCCTCAGCGGAAGCGAATCCGGTATAGTTTCAGAAAGGAATAAAGGAAGTGGAAGTACAGGCTTAAAATACCAAAAAGGTGGTGAAGGCCTAGGAGGGGGTGTTGGCAGTATTAACAAAGGAGCAGGAAAAGGCCTAGGAGAAGGGCGTATAGGCCAAAAAATAGGAAAAACAGTTAAAAAAACTTCCACGGCTACACAACCTGAAGATTTCAAGCTAAAAGACATCATAGAGAAAGAGCTTGATTATGAAATATTCCCAAAAGGAGACACGAGCTATGAAATCATAGTGAACGAATTAGGCGTAGAAAAGATTGACACAGTAAAATACAACAAAAATGAAAAAATATTGGTGATAAATGAGAAACTCAAAATTCCTTTAAAAGGATACGAGATAAAGGATGTTCTGGATTGGGAATACAGGAATGATGTATTAACGATAAACCTAAAAAAATGAAAGAAAACAAACATCTGGAAACTTTGCTTTGCGTAGCACAATCAATTACGAAGTATGAAGGCAAGAAAGTTGCCGCACTAGGCAAGGATTATATGGATAAGTATGGTTTGAGAGCCGGAGATATTGTGTTGATAGCACCATTAAACGAGGCTTACAAAACACCAGTCAAAGTACTCCCTAAAGGCGAAGACAGTGAAATAATTAACCTCGATGTGATGACAAGAACCAATGCGAACACCTGCCTTAGTGAAAGGGTTACGCTAACACCGATCAAACCACCAAAAACAAAGACTATAAGCCTCATACCTTTCGGAGATGTCACACCAGATGAGATCAGAAGAAGGTATACAGGCCCAGAAGCGGTAGCTGTAATAGAAAAACAGCTTCAAGGCCAGCCTTTCGTCAAAGGGGACATAATAAGGCTACAAATATACAAGGACAGAACCACGTCTTTCAAAATCGACTATGAAGAAGACGTCGAGGCTGTGATGACAGATGCTAGCACAAAAATCAAGATCATAGTATACCCCAAAAAAGAGAAGGGGGTAACATTTAATGACATAGGCGGACTGGAAACTGTGATAGAAGAGGTTAAGCGGATAATAGAAGGGCATTCAAAATACCCAAGTGTTTACAACGCGTTAGGCGGGAAACTTCCAAAAAACTTCTTGCTTACAGGACCGCCAGGAACAGGAAAAAGCTTGTTAGCACAAGCTATAGCCAACGAAACAGACAGAGATTTCGTAATAGTTCAAGGCGCGGAGATAAAAGGATGGAGGGTAGGCGATAGCGAAAATAATTTGATCAAAGCCTATGAGCAGTTAGGAGGCCATGGGGTCTTTTTCGTGGATGAGATAGACGCTATCGGTGGAAAAAGAGAAGGTATGATTAACGAAACAGAAAGAAGCATAGTAACAACGCTGCTAAACATAATGTCCGGAATGAAATACAAGGATGATGATGTGATAATAATAGGGGCTACGAACAGGCCTGACGGGCTTGACCCTGCTTTGAGAAGACCTGGAAGGTTTGACAAAGAGATTTATCTTGGCGTGCCTAACAGGGACGCGAGGCGTGACATTCTCCTGATACACACTGCGAACATGCCTTTTGCAGAAGATGTAGACATCCCATACATAGCGGACATAACCCATGGCTATACAGGCGCAGACATTGCCGGGCTGTGCAGCCTAATAGTGTTAGAAGCTACTAAAAAGTATACGAAAATGCTTGAGAAGGGCGTACCACAAGAAGAGGTTATGAAACAGATAAGATATGGCATGACTGATTTCTTAGAAGCCATGAAGTCAATGACACCTTCTGGCATGAGAGATGTCATAATAGAAAAACCAAACGTCAGCTGGGACCAAATCGGAGGGAACAAGGTAGTAAAGAAAGATCTGAAGCAGATTCTCGAATGGCCCCAGAAATACAAATCGCTAATGAGCAGTATGAATGCGGAAATGCCAAGAGGCATACTGCTTTACGGTGCTCCTGGAACAGGAAAAACCCTTATAGCCAAAGCTATTGCTACAGAAAGCGACTACAACTTCATATCAATAAAAGGGCCAGAATTTTTAAACCAGTACATAGGTGCTTCTGAAAAAGGCGTAAGAGACTTGTTCAAAAAAGCAAGACAACATGCGCCAACAGTAGTCTTCTTAGACGAACTAGACTCTATAGCCCCAAAAAGGGGCGGCAGCGGGGATAACCGAGTGATGGATAATGTTGTTTCACAAATACTCACAGAAATGGACGGTGTTGAAAAGCTAAGCGGTGTCGTAGTCATCGGCGCAACGAACAGGCCGGACCTCGTAGACCCTGCATTAAAAAGGCCGGGACGATTAGACTTGCATTACGAGATAGAAATACCTGATAAAAAAGCAAGGGAAGAAATATTCAAAATACATGCGAAGAACACCCCTCTTGCAAAAGATGTTAGCTTCAAGGACTTAGCTGAAA
>JAUYDG010000065.1 GCA_030691925.1 Nanobdellota archaeon | reverse complement strand
AGGGGAGGTCGCCTCTTTCAAGCTATTCTCAAAGATATCCAAGCCCTTGTCAGCCTCTTCTTTAGTAATTATCAGTGGCGGAGCAAAACGGATGCTACTCGTCCCGCAAGGCAAGAGAATCAACCCTTCCTTCAAGGCTGTGCAGACCATACTGCTCCTTCTGTTAGCATCGTTTTCCCTGCTCTTCTTGTCCTTGACTATCTCAACACCTATCATCAGGCCTATGCCCCGCACGTCACCGATGCATTCGTAATCATCCTTCATATCCTCAAGCCTTCTCATCATATGGCTTCCTATCTTTTTCGCATTCTCACCTAGCTTGTACTTCTTCATATAATCCAGGTTGGCGATCCCTGCAGCGCAGGCAACAAGGTTTCCACCGAACGTGTTTGCGTGCACACCAGGAACCCAGTCCTGAATCTTCCTATTAGCGACCGTAACACCTATAGGCAGCCCTCCCCCGACAGCTTTGCTCATGGAAACAACATCGGGGACGACGCCAAAGTTTTCCAAAGCCAAAAAAGTCCCTGTCCTGAAGCAGCCGCTCTGGATCTCGTCGGCGCAAAGCAAAATATTGTAGTCATTACACAGCTTCCTTAACCCCTTATGGAACTCATAAGGAGGCACTACGTAGCCGGGCTCACCTGCAACAGGCTCCACAAATATAGCAGCCAAGTCACCTTTGCAAGACTTTATAGTCTTCTCAACAGCATGCAGGCATTCAAAAGAGCAATCACCATAACTTTTTCCAAAAGCACAACGGTAGCAGTAAGGATACGGCGTATGCTTCACAGGCAGGAAAGGCTCAAACCTTTCCCTCTGCACCGGCTTAGCATTAGTCAAGGACAAAGAGCCCATAGTCCTGCCATGGAAGCTAGGCTTGAAGGCTATGACCCACTTCTTGTTCATGTGCCACCTGACCAATTTGTAAGCTGCTTCAATGCTTTCAGTACCTGAATTTGACAGAAAAGCCTGATTCAAAGATTCTGGCAAAAAACTTATAACTTTCTTGGCAAAATTCAAAGGCACTTCTGCGAAGAAATCTGTAAAACCGCAATGCAAGCCATCGTTCAGCTGTTTCTTTACAGCCTCGACAACCCAAGGATTAGTATGGCCCGTATTCATAACAGCTACACCCGCACAGAAGTCAAGAAATTTCCTGCCGTCAGCATCCCAAACATAACAGCCTTTCGCCTTTTTGTAAACGAACTCGTAGCCCCTTGTAACGCACGGGGATATAAACTTCCTGTCCTCAGCAATTATTTTTCTAGACTTTTTTCCTGGCATACCGCAAAGCTTTTTCATTTTTTCACCTCTCTCGCTCTGAACTTACCCCCTTTTTTATAAACCCTAAATCTTCTTTTCAGCTTTTTTTCTTTCTTGCTCTTCCTTTGGGATGGAATTGCATAATCGTTGCTCATCATTCAATACCTTGAGCCTTCTGCAACTTTCCAGAGTAGTCTATGTATACAGTTTTGACTTCGCTAAACTCGAAAATTCCTTCAATTCCAGCTTCTCTTGCCCCATTGCCGCTTTGTTTGACGCCGCCGAAAGGCAGGTGAACTTCTGAGCCTATGGTGCTTGAGTTGACGTAAGTCAATCCAGCTTCTATTTTGTCTATGGCTATGAATGCTTTCCTCATATCTTTTGTATAAATGGACGAAGTTAAGCCATAGCTAACCCCATTAGCGACTTTTATAGCCTCATCAATGTTGCCAACAGGGATTATGGAGATGGCAGGCCCAAAGATCTCTTCCTGAGCTATCCTCATATCAGGCTTAACATCAGTAAAAATCGTAGGCTCGTAAAAGAAGCCAGGCCTGCTTAGAGGCTTCCCACCACAAAGAAGCCTAGCGCCTTCCTTCTTGCCTACTTCGGTGTAGCTATGAACTTTTTCAACAGCCTTCTTGTTGACCAAAGGACCGACATCAGTCTCCCTCTTCAACCCACTGCCAAGCTTCAATTTTTTAACTTTCTGCAGTAACATCTTCTCGAACTTATCCTTCACATTTTTATGGATTATAACTCTCGAAGCTGCTGTGCACCTTTGGCCTGTTGTGCCGAAAGCACCCCACAAGACGCCGTCCAAAGCTAAGTCTAAATCAGCATCATCCATTATGATAATCGGATTCTTGCCTCCAAGCTCTAAGCCTACCCTTTTCAGGCCAGCATTTTCCACAACGAACTTGCCCACGTCCCTTGAGCCGGTAAAAGAAATCCCTCTAATCCTGTCATGCTTTATCAAAGCTGTCCCTGCAGTATCACCAGGGCCTGTAACAAGGTTGACAACCCCTGGGGGGACACCCGCTTCATCCAAAATTTCTACCAAACGGACAGCACAAAGGGGCGTGTCAGAAGAAGGCTTAAACACTATAGCGTTCCCACATATCAAGGCTGGAGCAATCTTCCAGGCAGGAATAGCAATAGGAAAATTCCAAGGCGTGATAAGCCCAACAACACCCAAAGGCTTCCTAACAGTCATGCAAAACTTATCCCTCAACTCAGAAGGGGTCGTATGGCCGAAAAGCCTTCTGCCCTCACCAGCCATGTACTCGAAAACATCAATAGCCTCCTGAACGTCACCTCTTGCCTCATTCAAGACCTTACCCATCTCAGTAGTCACAAGCCTAGCCAAGGCTTCTTTGTTCTTCTTCAACAAATCCCTAACATTAAAAAGCAAATCTCCTCTAACAGGCGCAGGAGTGTCGCTCCAAGCGGGAAAAGCCTTCCAGGCAGCATCAACAGCCCTGTCAATATCTTTCTCGTTGCCTTCCTGAAACTCAGCAATTGGCTTGCCATTAGAAGGATCTAAGCTCTTGAACATCTTACCGGAAACAGAATCAACCCATTTACCACCTATGAACATCTTGTAAGACTTCATAATCAGCACCTCTCTTTTTAATCAAATACTAGAAGTTCATCATTTATATAAATTTCTGAAAAAAGACTTAAAGCTCAGGAATCCTATATTCCCTTTCGTCAAGTGTTATCCAGAAACAGCCATCATACTCCAAGAGATCTGCCAGCCTCTCCATGCCACGGCCTACAAACTTGGCTTTTTCTTTGCCAACCTTTATGTAGATATCCTCGTTTTGCAGGAAAAACCTTTTCGGATTGAGCTTCAATGTTTTCTTGGTGTTCAACTCTAATGTTATGCCCTCCTCTTTTACAACATCAAACACGAACAATGCCGTATCCTCATAACGGAAGTAAACCTTCTCCCTAACACCCTTGTAAGTCTGGGATATGTAATAGCCCGTCTTATCTTTCTTGATATTAGAGTGGAAAAAATCTATTATCTCTTTATGCTGGAACTCTCCACGCTCGTTATGCAATTTTCTTTGATTGTCCAGCCAAAAAGTGGCCTCTTCCTTCGGGATTATTAT
>JAUYDG010000064.1 GCA_030691925.1 Nanobdellota archaeon | reverse complement strand
TGGTAAACGGCAGCCATTCATTAATAAGGATTAGTTCCGACAGACGAAACACTCGTTTTTAAGATAAAATTTCCAGGTGTTCCATCGTACGGAACGATTCATTAAATACCAAGGCAGGGGTGGTAAGGAGTAAAATCAAATGGCGGAAAGAGAACCAAAAATTTTCAAAAACTGGGACCCGTACGTGAGGCAAAGGCAGGCGATGGCATCAGCAGTCATCTTCAAGAATCACGGCTGGTACGAATGGGAGGAAGGCCACGCCAATCTGTATGGGATATTGCTGTGGCATTACGAGACAAAGAAACAAACGAGTTTCAAATACAGCAAGGCGCTAGAAAGGATTGGATATCGCAGGACTCACAATTACAGGCTTCTGAAGGCGATAGTCGAAAAAGAATTACTTCAGAGGGAAGGCAACGGCCACTACAGCTTAGCACTTTCAGCCATACAGATGATGGAGAAGGTTTTATCCCTAATAAAAAAACTGGACATGATTGGAAATGATACGGAGGTGAACCAAAAATCGCGAGACATTGCATCGTCGGAAACGACTATAAGGAAGAATGCGGAAAGGCAAAATGCCGGATAAGACACGTATGCAGAAGAGAACACCACAGACTGAGGAGCAAAAGATTTAATTTCGAAAAACAAGAGAAGTTGGGGGAGACATGAAAAATAACGAACAAAAATCCCTAGTGTCAAATACGCTTATAAGCCACGACAGTCATAAATAATAACAATACCTCAATAGGAAAATGAAAGACGAAGAATTTCAAAAGAAATTAGAAATCATCCTACAAACCTTTTACAACATAGACCGGGAAGTAAAAAAATACATCGACAAAGAGAAATCACACTTAATCAACCAAGATTACAAAAACAGATCATATTATAGCGAAAAGCCGATATTGGATGACAAATACGAAAAAGAAAATAGCGACGGAAAATGAATATTGCCAGACAACAATAAATATATATCCGAAGCCCCTAGTATATTCTAGACATCTTAGCTCGATCAAAGGAAAAAGGGATTCAACCAAAAAGAAACGAAGTCCGGCCGGAGCATCCATTTTCATTACACAACAAAAGTTTTTAGTTTGGGGGTCAAAATGCCAAAAAAATTAGAAGAGATAATAATAAACGGGGTAGTAATAGATTCGGAAGGCTCTGCTGTTCAGCCTAAAATAGCAGAAAGAGATCATGGAATAACACCAGATATCGTTTTCATTCGCGATGACGGCTGGACTTTAGGCGCTCCTAAAATTTATGAAGACATAGCTTATAAGCTGTGGTCTGACTATTGGACGCATTTCGCTACAAAAGAAGAGAAGAAAAAAAGGCCTATTAGCGAGTATGCTTCTTATAAGACTGCTAAAGTTTAAAAATAAAATCAGAGGTTTAAAAACTGGAAACTCCAAAGTTATACGCTCTTTTTTTTCTAAAGCTTTTTAAATTTCAACTGTGCTTTAGTATGTAATGGGTTTGGAAAATTTTTTTAGAAATGGCAAGAAGTGGGTAGCGGTGCCTTTGCTGGGCTTAGCTCTGGCAGCGTCTCCTGTAGCCTGTAATAATAATGAACCCCGGAACAGGAAGGTCATGCTTGTCAACCAGACTAAGGTTTTAGAGGAGCATTCTTGGGATTACACCATGAAGGTTTATTTTGCTGGTTTCAGGATTGGTTCTTGTAAGTTGGATTTTGATTTCAAGAAGACTGAGGAGGCTGGCATCGTTAAGGAGATTATGAGCGTCTCTGGCAGGTATTCTGAAAATTATTACGGCAATATTTCAAGTGAGTTCTCTAAAGGCGAAGACCCTTTTGAAAAGTATACTTATTTTATGTTTTCTGATGGGGAGATAAATCAAGAAAAAGTATTGCTGTACAAGGATAAGGTTAAGATTAGCAAGGATGGCTTGGAAAAGATAGTTGCGAATGAAGGTTATAGCGACTTGCAGTCAGTTCTCAAGCCATTGCTTACTGATGACTTAGAGCTTGGCAGAATCTATACATCAAAGGTTTACTTCAGGGAAAAAGCCTATGAATGTAAGACTGTTATAGACCGGACTGATGATCTTGGGGACTATTCTTATGCATATCATGCTCAGCTTGAAATAAAAAACATAAATTCTGGTAATATCAAGGATGTAGAGTTCTGGGTGGTTGAGGGTAAGCCTTGTAATAAGATAGTCAGGTGCATTTTTTACTATTCTAATTGGACAAGTTTGGATATACAGCTCGATTAAAAAGCAAAGATTTAAAAAAAGCGAAACTGCTAGGTTATTACTATGAAACGAAGCTCTAGACGCTGGAAGAAAAAAGGCCAGATGCGCTGGAAGTGGCAGAGGAAGCGAATGAAGAAGAAGAAAAGGCAGCGCAAGGCTAAGATCTAGATTTTGTTCTAAACAGGGGTAAAAACATGGATAGGGTCACTAAGGAAAAGCTGGAAAAATATTTTAAGGTAACTGGGGAGGCATTAAGCAAGGTCAAGTTTAAGAGTCCGGAGAACGTTGATTTTCTCAAGGTTGCTGAGGATTTTCTTGATATGGCAAGAAGGTATTACGAGGATGCTAAGCATTTCAGGGATAAGGGTGATGTGGTTACTGCTTTTGCTGCGCTTAACTATGCCCATGGCTTTTTGGATGCTGGCGCCCGGTTAGGCGTTTTTGATGTTAAGGATTCTAGGCTGTTTACTGTAGATTAGAGAAGTTCTTCTAGTTTTTTGTACTTGTCTTCCATGCCCAGGTCTTCCGCTACTGCGTAATAGGTTATGTGTCCTTTGTAGGTGTTTACTCCTTTTGCGAAGCCTTCGTCTTTCAGCGCTTGTTTCAGCCCTTTATTTGTTAGTGTTAGTAAGTATGGGAATGTTGCTTTTGTCAGGGCTTGCGTCGATGTCCTGGCTACTGATCCTGGCATGTTGGTTATGCAGCAGAACGTTTTTCCGTATTCCTTGTATATCGGCTCTTCGTGTGTTGTCGGCCTTGATAGTTCTGTGCATCCGCCTTGGTCTATTGCTACGTCTACTATTACTGCACCGTCTTTCATTCCTTGTATCATTTCTTTTGTCACTATCTTCGGCGCTTTTCCGCCAGGCAATAATATTGCTCCTACTAGCAGGTCTGCTTTTTTCACGTATTCTCTTATGAGTTCAGGGCTTGATTCTAGGATTTCGACGTTGTGATACAGTTTGTTTATCCCTTTGAATTCTTTTTTTAGCTGTTCTACTTTTTTCGGGTTTTTGTCAAGCAAGTATACTTTTGCTTTTGTCCCTGCTGCTTTTACTGCAGCTCCGTAGCCAACATTTCCTCCGCCTAGTACCACTACTTGTGTCAGCTCTGCACCTTCTACTTCTCCTATGAGCATTCCTCTTCCGCCTTGGAATGTCTGCAGGAATCTTGCCCCGTAGTCTATTGCTAATTGCCCAGCTATCAGGCTCATAGGCTTTAGCAGTGGAAGTTCTCCTTTTTTGTTTTCTACTGTTTCGTAAGCTATTCCTGTTATTTTTTTGTTGAGAAGGATTTTTGTTAGTTCTTTTGTTTCTTCGCTGGCTGCCAAGTGTAAATAAGTGTAGATCGTGCTCCCTTCTTTTAATAGCGGATATTCTTGTTCTATCGGTTCTTTTACTTTTACCACTATATCCGCATCATAGGCTTCTTTTGCGGTTGCTACCATTCGTGCTCCAGCTTTTTCATATTCAAGGTCCAGGTAGCCTGCTCCGTAGCCGGCATTTTTTTCCACTTTTACTTTATGTCCTACTGAGAATAATGCTTCAACGTCTGATGGCTTTAATGCCACTCTGTTTTCTTTGGTCTTTACTTCTTTTGGCAGTCCTATTATCATTTCAAGCTTTTTGCTGTTTTCCATATTTAAAAATTTTTACCTCGGACTAGGAGATTTTTGTGTGTTTTTTAAACCTTTCTAATGTGCGGTTTTTAGGTTACAGTTTTATAAAGCATTCTGTCTTAGTTTAATGCATGGTCAAAGTTGTGATAGTAACCGGAAGTGTAGGCACTGGAAAGACAACAGTGGCTAAAAGGCTTGCCAAGAAGAACAAGGCAAAATACTTAGATGTGAATAAGGTTATTGAAGATTACAAGCTTTGTGAAGGTTATGATGAGAAGAGGAAGTGCGAGATTATTGATGTCAGAAAACTGAGTAAAGTATTGATTAAGATTATAAAAGATTCTAAAGAAGGCCTGGTCATCGATTCTCATATGAGCCATTTTTTGCCGCCAAAATACGTTGACCTGTGCATAGTCACTAAGTGCGGCATTAAGAAGTTGAGGAACAGGCTGAAGAAGAGGGGCTATTCAAAAGATAAAATCCAAGAGAATGTTGATGCCGAGCTTTTTGACGTCTGCCTTAACGAGGCTAAAGAGATAGGCCATAAGATAAAGGTTGTTTATACTTGAGCTGTTTCTTTTTTCCAGCAGTAGGTGTATCCTGCCTCTTTTTCCACTATCTTGTTAATCCATTGCTTGATTCTTCCTTCTCTCTCTTTGTGGAGCTTGCATTCGCAGTCGATGGTGTAGTTTAGCTGTATGCTTGTCCTGTTGCATTCTTCCTCTAAAACCTCTTCGTTGAGCACTTTTTTGTAGTTCTCTTCTTTGAAGACGTTGTTGCAGTAGCCTGCTGCTTCTCTGCAGTCTCCTGAGTCTATCACGTACGCGCATTCTTCGTCTGCTGTGCAGCCTGTTACGCTTCTTGCTACTTTTTGTATATCAAGCTCTGGTATTTTTTCTTTGACATCAGATACTTTGTCGAAGAATCCGCTGAAGCCGTAAAGCCATACGCCTAATACTAGGGCTGCTATTGCTATCATCGCTATTGTCTTTAGTGATTTCATCACAAGGTGCATCACTAAGAATACGACTAGGATTATAGCCGCAGGAATGATAAGGCTTGTTAGTTCCATAGCGGTTATTGTGCTTTGGAAGTATTTAAACTTATTTTTTTATTCTTCAGAATGGGTTTCGGATACTTCTATCGCTACCCTGCTCACGTTGGGTATCCTTCGTATCTTTTTTATTATGTCTTCCAGGTGGTCCAGGTCTTCAGGTATCATTCCGAAGCTTAGCTCCACTACCTCCTGGTTTATCATCTTTCCTTTTGCCCTTGTCAGGTTTGTGCCTGTCGCCGCTATTGTGTTTAGTATGTCTGCGAACAGCCCGACCCTGTCTGTTGCGAATATTTGTATGTCTGTTTCCCGGTTGTAGTCTTTTTTCCAGCTTATCTTCAGCTCTTTTTTTCCGGCTGTTTCTGATGCTTCTTTGCAGTCTTTGTTGTGGATTATGACCTTATTAGGCAGGGTTAGGAAGCCTATTATGTTGTCCCCCGGTATTGGGTGGCAGCATTTGGCCAGCTTTATTATCGGGTTGTTTATTCTCGGCTGTATCTCTATTAGCGGGTTTTCTCCTGATGTTTTCTGTTTTTTTGACTCGTATTCCAGCGGTATTTTCTTGATTTCTTTTAGGTAGTGCCTTATCATGGTTTTGGCTTTTGTTGTTTTTACTATCTTTAGCCAGTCCATCTTTGGTGTTTGTTTCTTTGAGGTTATTATGTTGATTATGTCGCCGTTTTTCAGCTCGTACCTTAGAGGCACTATCCTGCCGTTCACCACGGCTCCTGTGCATGAGTCGCCTATGTTGCTGTGTATTTCGTATGCGAAGTCTATCGGTGTTGAGCCTTTCGGCAGTCGTATGACTTTTCCCTTTGGTGTGAAGACGTATATCTCGTCTTGGAAAAGGTCGATCTTAAGCAGGTCCATGAATTCTGTCGAGGTTTTTGATTCCCTTTGCCAGTCCAGTATCTGCCTTAGCCAGCTTAGCTTTCTGTCGAATTTCTGGTCTGTTTTTACCCCCTTGTA